>NZ_JAGDWY010000034.1:30291-39218 GCF_023256235.1 Desulfurella sp. | reverse complement strand
TATTGTAGAGGCTGTATTTGGTGTAATTATACCAGAAATATTAATAACAGCAACTCTAGTAGGACTCAATGAATAGTAAAAAAAATTAACAACAAAAATTAACAAAAAAACTATAAAGAAAATTTTTACTATTCTTTTCATAATCTTACATTAACCTCGAAATCATTTTTCTTCTAGGTATTTCAAGCCTAATTATCTTTATTTTAACTTTTTCATCTTTGTTGACGGTTATATTATTAAGTTCACTTCTTGGGACAAGGCTCTCAACACCTTTTTCAATTTTTACAAATACACCAAAATCTTTTACACCCGTTACAACACCTTCTATAACATCTCCTACTTTGTATTTACCTTCAATTAAACTCCATGGATCTGGTTCAAGTTGTCTCAATGAAAGAGCAATTTTTTTCTTTTCCAAATTAATATCAATTATTTTAGCCTTAATTTTTTGAGAAATGCTAAGCGATGGTCTTTCTTCTGGAGACCATGAAAGCTCATTTGTGTGAATTAAACCTTCAATACCTTCATCTATTTTTACAAACACACCAAAATCTTTTATGCCAGTTATAACACCTTCAACAATATCACCTACATGAAATTTTTCTTCAATATCAGACCATGGCTCTGGTTCAAGTCTTTTAATACTTAAAGCAATTTTTTTCTTTAAGGTATCAACCATGAGTACTTTTGCTTTTATTGTCTGACCAATACTTAATTCTTCCTTTGCTTCTTTTGGAAATTTAACCCAGCTAATTTCAGAATTATGAACAAGACCTTCAATACCCTCTTCAAGTTCTATAAAAACGCCATAATCCACTATATTTGAAATTTTACCTTCAACTATATCTCCTTCTTTAATTTTTGTTTCTTCCCATGGATCGGCTGATAAGTGCTTAATACTTAAAAAAATCCTTTTTTTATCGTCTTTTTCTTCTATGCGCATAACTTTAGCTTTAATTTCATCCTGTGGCTTTAAAACTTCCCTCGGATTTAAAATTTTTTTCCAGGAGATGTCAGTAATATGAACAAATCCATCAACACCACCCAAATCCACAAAAACTCCATAATCTACTATGTTTTTTACTTTACCTGTTACAATATCTCCAACTTTTATTTTATCTATTAAATCGGATCTTTTTTTATCTGCAATTTCTTCCAATAATTGTTTTCTTGACAAAATAACATTTTTTTTCTGATCATCAATATTTATAACTTTGAATTCGTACTCTTTGCCAATGTAATAGTCGAAATTCCTTTTTTTCGACAAATCAACCAATGATCCAGGCAAAAAAGCCACAAAGCCATCTACGTCAACCAAAAATCCACCTTTAATAGAAGCTTTTATGATACCTTTTACAGGTTTTCCTTCTTTAAAAGCCTGATTTATTGCATTAAAACCTAATACTCTATCTGCTTTAGCTTTTGAAAGAATTTGAAAACCATTTAAATCTTGTTTTCCTAAAAACATAACTTTTATTCTATCACCAATCTTACATTCGCTTTTAAACTCGTTTAATGGCACAATACCTTCTGATTTATAACCTATATCTACAAATACATAATCGTCTTTAATATTGATAATTGTACCTTCTATAATTTCGCCTTCTTCAAAATCCTTAAAAGTATTTTCGTAATTCAACATATAATCCTTATCCATACAAACCTCCACGACCTTGATTTGTCTATTATAACTTATATAAAAAGCTTGTCAACAAATAAAACTTGACAAGTAAAAACAATAGTCTAAAATTAAAGTTATGATTGATTTTCACACACACACAGTGTTTAGTGATGGAGAACTTATACCATCTGAACTGGTAAAAAGAGCAAAAGATAAAGGCTATAGAGCCATTGCTATAACCGATCATGCGGACTTTTCAAACTTAGAAATCATTATCAACGGTATAAAAAAAGTAACGTATGGTTTAGAAAAATATTATGGTTTATATGTTTTTTGCGGAGTTGAAATAACGCATGTTCCGCCAAAACTAATAAAAAATACAATAGCAGCATCCTGGCAACTTGGTGCTGAAATTGTAGTTGTTCATGGTGAAAGTCCCGTAGAAAATGTTGCCAGTTTAACAAATTTATATGCTATAGAAAGTAAATGTGATATTTTAGCACACCCTGGTTTAATCGATCAAAAAGAAGCTCAACTTGCAGCCAAAAACAACGTGTATTTAGAGATTACATCAAGAAGTGGACATAGTTTAACAAACGGTCATGTATTTCAAATGGCAAAAAAATATAATGCAAAGTGCGTTATAGATACAGATACCCATTCTCCTTACGATCTTATCGATATAAATTTTGCAAAGACAATACTTTATGGGTGCGGAATGGATGAAAATGAAGTTTGCACTACATTGAAAAACAGTGAAGAACTCTTAGAAAAAATTTTAAAAAGGAGATTTTTGTGCTCAAAAAAATAAGTCCAATTTTTTTATTGTTGACAATTTTTTTACTGTATTCGTGTTCTAGCACAAAACATATCAATCTTACTGTTGAAGAAAAACCACTGCCTATAGCAAAACAAATGAGTATTGTAAGTCCACCAGTAAAAGTAGAAAAAATCTACAGTGTTGGTCCTGTATCTTACAGGGCAAAAATATACATTAACGATGATACATTGTTTATTGGAAGCACAAACAAGCACCTTTATATGATAAATCTCAAAACACATGATATTAAGAGTTTCGATATTAAAGAACCCATAGAAGTAGAAATTTATGCTGACAACTATATATATGTAGGCACAACAAAAGGACAGCTTTTAAAAATGGACTACAAAGGTGGAATTGTATGGAAAAAACAATTTAGTTTTCCTATTGTGGGTAGTATAATAGAAGACGGAGTTTATTTATACGTAACTACCACAAACAATACTCTTTATAAAATAGATAAATTAGATGGAAAAATTTTATGGGAGTTTCACAGAAATACAGCACCTATGAGTGTAAAAGGCTTTAGCACACCGGTTATAACAAATGATGCTATCTACATAGGTTTTGATAACGGCATGCTCTATAAGTTAACCAAAAATGGTGATGAAATTTGGGAAGTAAAAGTTGGTAAAGGTGAGCTTTTTGTTGATGTTGATTCAAAAGCTGAACTTACAAGCTCTCATGTTTATGCAACTAGTACAACGGGCTATACTCAATCAGTATCAATTGACAAAGGAATCAATGTATGGTCAAAAGAAATATCAAGCTTTGCAAATCTTCAAATTTCTCCTTTTGCCTTATTTGTTGCAAACGAAAAAGGTGGAGTAGATGCCCTTGATCCTCAAAGTGGAAGTATTATTTGGAGTAAAACTTTAAGTTACAATTATGATATTTATTCAATGTATCTATCTGGCAACGATTATCTATTTTGTCTGCTTTCAAATGGAAGATTGGTAGTATTAAATGCCTTAAACGGAAAAATTATGCAAATATTTAATTTAGGTGGTATTTTTGATTCAAAATTTACATATTATAAAAATGCTCTGTATATAATTTCAAGAAATGGTAGCATATATAAAATTTATTGAAGGGTAAAATATGCAAAATAATAACGATAATGAACAAAAACCAAACAAAGAAAATAATTATCAAAATTTAATAAAGTTTTCGTTGTTTTACCTGCTAATTGGGCTTTTAGCAATCTATTTTTATCAAAGCTATTTTGCGCAAGAAAAGAAAACGCTTACTTACTCTGAGTTTAAATCGCTTGTAGCTAAAAATAGGGTAATTAGTTGCGAAATTTCTTCTCAATATATAAAAGGCGAATATCTAAATGATAAAAACAAAAAAGAAAGCTTCGTTACGATTGCAGTAAATGATCCTAATTTAGTAAAAGATTTAGAAGAACACCATGTAAATTTTAGCGGTACAATTTCAAATACCTGGCTTACAAATCTTATATTCGGGTGGATTTTGCCATTTGGGTTACTTTTTTTCTTATGGTGGTTTATGACAAGAAAAATAAGGGGCTCAAGTGGTTCTATCTTTGGGTTTGGCAAAGGCAGGTTTAAAGTTTATTTAAATAAACGTCCAGATGTCAAGTTTTCTGATGTAGCAGGCATTGATGAGGTTAAATATGAAGTAGAAGAAATTGTTGAATTCTTAAAAAACCCAGGTAAATACCAAAGACTGGGTGGAAGAATACCTAAAGGCGTTTTACTTGTAGGTGCTCCGGGTACAGGTAAAACCCTCCTTGCAAAAGCTACAGCAGGCGAAGCAGAAGTACCTTTTTTAAGTATAAGTGGATCTGAATTTATAGAAATGTTTGTAGGTGTTGGTGCAAGCAGGGTAAGAGATTTATTCCAAGAAGCCAAAAAATTAGCTCCATGTATAGTTTTTATTGATGAAATTGATACAATTGGAAAAAGCAGAGCAATAAATACAATTACATCCAATGATGAACGAGAACAAACACTCAATCAATTATTAGCAGAAATGGATGGGTTTGAATCAAACCTGGGCGTTATAATTATGGCCGCAACAAATAGGCCAGAAATCTTAGATCCTGCACTTTTAAGGCCAGGAAGATTTGATAGACAAATTATAGTTGATAAACCAAATGTAAATGGCAGAGAAGCAATATTTAAAGTCCATGTTAGAAAAATTAAACTAGATCCAGATGTAGATATTAAAAAATTAGCTCAAATGACACCAGGGCTAGTTGGTGCCGACATAGAAAATATCGTTAACGAAGCAGCACTTTTAGCAGCAAGGGAAAATAGTGAAACAGTAAATATGAGACATTTTGAAGAAGCAATAGAAAGACAAATTGCCGGTCTTAAAAAGCAAAATAGAGCAATGCGAGAAGAAGAGAAAAAACGCGTTGCTGTACACGAATCTGGTCATGCTATTATAGCTTATCTATTGCCAAATGTTGATAAAGTTCATAAAATATCCATTATACCCAGAGGAGTTGCTGCTCTTGGCTATACTCAACAACTTCCCACAGACGATAGGTATTTAATTACAAAGCAAGAAATGCTCAATATGATAAAGGTACTTTTTGGTGGTAGAATAGCAGAAGAACTCGTTTTAAAAGATGTTTCAACAGGCGCACAAAATGATTTATCACGAGCAACTGATATTGCCAGAAGTATAGTTACAAAATTTGGAATGAGCGAAACTATTGGCTTGGTTGTTCTTGAAGATCCAGCAAAATCTAGATTTTTGGGTACAGAAAACATATTCACTCAAAAAGATGAAATTAGCGAAAAAACAAAAGAAGCTGTAGATGCAGAAATAAATAAAATACTAAATGATTGCTATAAACAAGCAAAAGAGATGCTGGAAAACAATATGGATAAATTGGAAAAATTGACAAATTTACTCTTAGAAAAAGAAGAAATCAATGAAGAAGAACTAAAAAAGGTTATGGAGAGTGAAAATGTATAATTTAAGCAAATTACTAGTAGCAGTTGACTCCAGTCCTTATAGTACAAATGCAATAAAATTTGCGCTCGATTTTGGAAAAAAATTTAATTGTATTGTTGATGCATTACATGTAATAGATACTATGCAACTTGAAGGTCCGTTTATTTACGATTTAAGCGGTGTTTTAGGTTTTGAGCCATTTATAAATTTTAGCGCTGAACTTAAAAAAACGCTTGAAGAAAAAGGAAGAAGCATACTCCAAGCATTTTCTGAAATGGCACAAAATGAAAATGTAAAATTTAACTCGTTTATCGAAGTTGGTATAATACCAATAACAATAGTAGAAACCTCTTATGAATACGACATGGTCTTTATTGGAAAAAAAGGCATTAATGCTTCATTTGAAAGGGGAATTTTAGGCAGCAATATTGAATCTACTATTAGAAAAATAAAAAAACCTATTTTTGTTGCCGACAAAGACTTCTATGAAATAAAAAATATTGTGGTTGGCTATGACGCCAGGGAACCAGCCAAAGAGGCTCTTGAACTGGCAAATGCACTTGCTGGTAATCTTAAAGCTAAAATACACATAGTAAATGTAAGAAAAACCGAAACAGAAAATCTTGAAGACAGTGATTTAAACATCATATACCTTACAAAACAAAAAAGTGTTGCTGATACTCTCATTGAATATACAAAAAATCTCCAAAACCCATTACTAATACTTGGAGCATATAATAAAAACAGATTGCTTGAAATGATTATAGGTTCTACTACAGAAGCAATACTTAGAAAAGAGTGCAATCTGCCTTTAATTATTGTGAGATAGACTAAGCTGTTTGTTTTAGAAAGTAATAAAATAAACGAGTGCTTTTTATGAATTATTTCCTTCAAATACTTGAATTTTTTAATTGATATAAAATTAAAATTAGTTAATTAATTATATTCCATACATGAGGTGAATAATGAAATACACTCATCTAAAAAAACTAAGGGATAAATATGCGATAGTTGGAGTCGGCTACACACCACAGGGAAAAGTCCCAGGAAGATCAGCATTGAGTTTTTATGTAGAAGCTGGAATAAATGCTATAAAAGATGCTGGCTTAAAAAAAGAAGATATTGACGGTCTTATATGTTACAGGCAGTTTCCAGCAATATCAAATGAACCAGAAGCAACTCCTTACCTGGTAGCTCAATTATTGGGTATAGAACCTACTATACTAAGTCAAGAATCATACTGTCCAAGACACCATTTTGTCCAGGCTGTCTCGTTGTTAGAAGCAGGTTTTTGCAATTATGTTTTGATAATCTATGCGGACAATGCTTTATCTGGACGTAGAATGTTTATTGAAGAAGCTACTCATCCAGAGCCTAAAAATGACAATTATCTGTATGGTGAATTTGGATTCGTTGGAGACTATGCTCTGGCTGCAAGAAGAGCTATGTTTGAATTTGAAACAGGTCCTAACACATGGAAAGAAATAGCTGTAAGTCAAAGAAAATGGGCTAATCTTAACCCAAATGCCACAATGTATAATAAACCACTTACTTACGAAGATTATTTAAACTCAGAATACCTTATAGAACCGTTTAGAAAACTGGATGCCTCACTTATAAGTGATGGTGGTAGAGCATGTATTGTAACTTCTGTTGAAAGAGCAAAAGATTTAAAAAATCCTGTTGTTTCTATAATGGGTATTGGTGAAGCAAACCCAAGTATTGATATCCATCAAGCTACCTATATAACTGGACCTACGGGTGCTAAAAAAGCCTCTCAAATGGCTTTTGAGATGGCAGACATTACGCTAAATGATATAGATGCTTGTGAAATATACGATTGCTTTACCTATACTGTTGAAATAACTATGCAAGATTACGGTTTTTTTAAACCCGGCGAAGGAAAAGATTTTTTCAAAGATGGTTTCACTGCCCCTGGCGGTAAATTACCTGTAAATACTTCTGGTGGTTTGCTTTCCGAAGCTTACTTTATGGGTCTTACGCCTATAACAGAAGCAGTTATGCAATTAATGGGAAGAGCAGAAAAAAGACAGCTTGGCGTGGCAATAGGAAATAAAAAGCCTGAAATTATACTATGTAGTGATAACGGAGGCGTATTACAAACACATTCTACTATCATATTAAGGAGGATGTAAATGAATTTATTTTTACCAACACCTACTGCCGATACTAAATTTTTCTGGGAAGCCACACAAAATAAAGAATTAAAGTTTCAAAAGTGCAAGAATTGCGGTCATGTAAGATGGCCTGCGTCTATTGCATGTCCTGAATGTCACTCTTTTGACTTTGAATATGTGATTTCTAAAGGTATAGGTAAGATCTATAGTTTTGTTGTTTACAATGTAGCATTTCATGAAGCTTTTAAACAAAACCTTCCTTATGTAGTAGCAATAATAGAATTAGAAGAAGGACCTCATATCTTAAGTAATGTGATAACTAATAATCCTGCAGAATTAAGATGTGAAATGCCTGTGAAAATTATTTGGGAAGAATATAAAAATTATAATATACCAAAATTTAAATTAAATTATTAGGAGGGCATAGACATGGAGAGCGTAGGAAGGTTATATGGATTTTATGATCCTGATGAAATGCGCGTTATATTTAAAAATCGCTCAAAAAAAATGTTTAATAAGGTAACTACTTTAGAGAAATGTATTTCGGAATATTTAAAAGATGGTGACTACATTGCAGCTGGTAACTCTGCAATAGAAAGAACACCTGTAGCTGCTCTTATGGAGCTTATAAGACAAACTAAGAAAAATCCAAGGAAAAATCTTAAATATGGGGCTGTTGGTGGATCTCCATTACCTTCTGTATTAGCTTTTATGGCTGGATGTTTTGAGGAATGTGATATCTCATACGGAATGGCATTAGAAGCTTTAGGCGTATCTAAGATGGCCAGAAGATGTTTTGAAACAGGAAAGGTAAAAGTTACTGAATGGTCTAATGGAACACTTGCTTGGCGAGCAAAAGCTGCAGCAATGGGTCTTTCTTTTTTACCAGCTAGATCTATTCTTGGAACAGATACTTTTAAATACAGTGCAGCGAAAGAGATCACTTGTCCTTTTAGTGGTAAAACATATGCCGCTATTCCAGCATTGTATCCAGATATAGTTTTTATACATGTTCATGCTGCAGATATTTATGGAAACAGTTTTATTAGAGGCACAACGTTAGTTGATGTTGAATTAGCTGAAGCATCAAAAAAAGTCATTATAACAACAGAGAAATTAGTACCCACAGAATTTTTCCGTGATGATCCATTAAAAACAACTATACCTTTCTATTTAGTTGATGCTGTTGTAGAAGTACCGTTTGGAGCTCATCCGGGGGGGATGCCATATGAATATCACATGGATGTTGATTTTTTGAGGGAGATGTTAAAAGCAGCAGAAAATGAAAGTTCGTATAACGCATTTTTAGAAAAGTATATTTACAATGTTAAAGATTTTAATGGTTTTTTAGAAATGACTGGCGGAATCGAAAAATTAAGAAAATTAAGACACAAAGTATTACACCTTGATGTAA
>NZ_JAGDWY010000034.1:18371-30281 GCF_023256235.1 Desulfurella sp. | reverse complement strand
GGCGGGAAATGAGTAAATACAACGAAATGGAATTAATGATTTGTGTAGCAGCTAGAATGTTTGAAGATGGTGCTTCTTGTTCTGTAGGTACTGGCGTCCCTTGTGCTGCCGCTGCTTTAGCTCAAAAACTACATGCCCCAAACCTTCTAATAATGTTTGAGGTTGGTGGTGTAGCACCATTGTTACCATCGATGCCTATTTCTATAGGAGATTCTAATACAATATATAAGGCTATTCAAACAGTTAGTATGCCTAAAATAATGGAAATGAATCAAAGGGGACTAATAGATTATGCTTTTTTAGGTGGAGCTCAGATAGACATGTATGGTAATATTAATTCTACTGTTATTGGTAATCATGATAAACCAACGGTTAGATTCCCAGGTAGTGGCGGTGCTAATGATTTTGCTTCTTTTGCCTGGAGAAGCGTTATTATAGCTCCACACTCTGCGAGAAGGTTTACCAATAAAATAGATTACATTACTACCCCAGGTTATCTTACTGGTCCAGGTGCTAGAGAAAAAGCAGGATTGCCTTCAAATACTGGACCATATAAAGTCATTACCAATTTAGCTGTAATGGGTTTTGATGAAAGTACAAAAAGGATGTATCTTGAGTCTGTTCATCCAGGCGTAACTGTAGATGATGTAATAAAAAATACTGGATTCGAACTTATAATTAAAGAACCTATAGGGCAAACAGAACCTCCAACTGAAGAAGAGTTAAAAATTTTAAGAGAAGAAGTTGATCCATTTAGAGCAGTAATTTCAAGAAAAGCTGAGTAATTTAATTAAAGGAGGTTGTTAACATGAAAAAGAAGCGGTGTGAAGAAACAAAAAATATTTATTTTTCTGAAATTTTTCTTAGAACAAAAGGAGGTAACTTATGAAAACAGCACAAGAATACAAAGAGTCATTAAAAAAGATGAGACCCAATATCTACAAGTTTGGAAAGCTTATAGAAGACGTAACAACTGATCCGGCAACAAAAAGAACTGTAGAAAGCCATAGTAGATGTTTTGCGGCAGCATATGAGCCTGAGTACGAAGAAATATTTACTACTATTTCAAATTTTACGGGAGAAAAAATTTTTAGGTTTAATTCACTAATGATGTCTGAAGCGGATGTAATAGGAAATTCGAAGTTAAAAAGAGCATGTTATAGACTTACTGGAACTTGTACTGGAGCTGTTTGTGTAGGATGGAATTGCCAAAATACATTGTATGCTGTAACTTATGATATGGATAAGGAATACAATACTAATTACCATCAAAGATTGGAGTCGTGGATTAAGTATGCTCAAGAAAATAGTTTAGCTGTAGCAGGTGCTCTAACTGATCCCAAAGGCGATCGCAGCAAGAAACCATCGCAACAAGCTGATCTTGATAGTAATCTTAGAATTGTAGAAGTTAAAAAAGATGGCATAGTCATACGTGGTGCTAAAGTAATGATTTGTGGTGTAGCTGCTTCAAATGAAATTTTTTTATTGCCCGGTGGAGTATATGGGGAATCTGACAAAGATTTTGCAGTAGCTTGCGTAGTACCCCGCGATATTGATGGTTTAACAATAGTAGAAACAACGCGTCCAAGCGACTTAAGAGAACTTGAAGATAATTTCG
Organism: Desulfurella sp.; assembly: GCF_023256235.1. Taxonomy (NCBI): domain Bacteria; kingdom Pseudomonadati; phylum Campylobacterota; class Desulfurellia; order Desulfurellales; family Desulfurellaceae; genus Desulfurella; species Desulfurella sp. Next base: position 28,663 of record NZ_JAGDWY010000034.1, on the reverse strand, counting down.
ATATGCCTCAAACAGGTATTACTCAAGCTTACCTTATGTTCGATAATGTTTTTGTGCCCAATGAAAGAGTATTTATGTGTGGAGAGTACAAATATACACGAGATGTCATAAACTATTTCACTTCAACATATCGTGCCTGTATCGGAGCTTGTGTTGCAGGACAAGGGGACGTAATGATTGGTGCTGCTGTTTTAATGGCTAGAGCCAATGGTTTATCTTCAAGAGTGTTTTTTGACAAACTTATCAATATGTCAATAAATAATGAGGTTACATACGGTCTTGGTATTGGTGCGATTGCATTGGGGAAAAAGCATCCATCTGGAGTATATTTCCCAGATCAATTGTTGGCTAATGTTAATAAAGTTCAAGTAGCAACTCTTCCATACGAAACTAAACGTTTAACACAAGACATAGCAGGAGGTATTGGTGAAACAGGCTGTCTTCCTTCCTGTCAAGATATTGAAAATCCTCAATACGGTCAACTTATAGAGAAATATTTAAAGGCAGGAGAAGGTTCAGGAAAAACTCGCGCAAAAATCGCAAGATTAATAGAATGGCTTACGCTTGGTGCTGGAGTCCCTGGTACAATGCACGGAGGAGGTTCACCTGATGGTGCTCGTCTTTTTATTAGGGCTTTAACTCCTTTTGATAAATATGTAGACTATGCAAAAAAAATAATGAATATCGAAGAAGATGTCAAAGAACCTGAAAAAGCAAAATAATTTTGACTTGCGTAGATTTTTCTACGCAAGTCAAAATATTACATTAAGTAAAAAATTGTTTTTCAAATGGAGGTTTTTATGATTGATTTTACTTTTACACAAGAACAGGAAGATTTTAGAAAACAAGTTGCAGACTTTACAGCCAGCAAAATTGCACCTAAAGCAAAAGAAATGGAACAAAACAAGACTGCAGACAAAGAAGTGGTAGAAGCTATAAAGCAGGCAAAGCTTACAGGTGTATTTATACCAAAAGAGTATGGCGGCTTAGGTCTTGGTTATGTTGCAAGGCTTATTGCTTTGGAAGAAATAGCTAAAGTTTCACCTGGTGTTTCCATGATGCTCCAGATATTTGGCCTTGGCATTGAGCCTATTTTAAAATCAGGCAATGATGATCAAAAACAAAGGTACCTTCCAGGCCTTTCAAGTGGTGAGAAACTCGCTACGGTAGCAGTAACTGAAACTACAGGCGGATCAGATCCAACTGGCATAGAAACAACTTATACAAAAGAAGGCAATTATTACATACTAAACGGAAGAAAAATAATGCTAACAAATGCCCCAGTTGCCAATACATTTGTAGTATTGGCAAAAGACCCAAATAACCCAAAAGCTTTTTCTACATTCATTATTGAAGATAATTTTGAAGGTTTCAAAAGGGGCAAAGACTGGAATGAAATAGGGCTTCATGGATGCAGTGTAGGTGAGATCTTGCTGCAAAACTGTAAAGTCCCTCAAGAAAACCTACTTGGTGAAGAAGGTAAAGGTATGAGGGTAGCAATGAGCGCAATTGGCGAAGTAGGCAGAGGTGGTATGGTAGGCGTAGGTCTTGGCATAATTTCCACGCTTTTAGAACAATCGGTTAATTTCTCAAAAAAACGCATATTGTATGGCAAGCCTATAAGCAACCTTCAAACAATACAAAATAAACTTGCACAGATGAAACTGGATCTTGAGATTTCAAGACTACTTGGCTATAGAGCAGCCAGTATGCAAGATAAAGGCCAAAGGTGTGATTTAGAGTTTGCAATGGCAAAATACTACACAACAGAAGCAGCCCAAAGATGTGCAAAAATGGCTGTAGATATACATGGTGGCTATGGTGTAGTTGAAGAATCTATCGTTACAAGATTCTTAAGAGATTCTTTTGTACTTGGACCATCTGCTGGAACATCTGATATAATGATGGTTATTATTGCAAGAGCTGCCATAGGGTGAAAATATATAAAAAGTAGTTATAATATTGACAAAATTAAAAAGTAAGAGTAAAGATAAAGGGAGGTTTTTGAAAAAAAAAGAGGTTTAAAAATGAATTTAAAAGACATAGTATCCAACATTACACCGATCAATGAAGATGTATTAGAGAAAGCAAAAGAAAAAACTTCACGACTTATTATGCCATATAGAGCTCTTGGATATGTAAATGACATATCCGAAAAATTATGTGCTATTTACTCAACGCTTGAGCCAAAAATAGAAAATAAAGGCATTTTTGTAATGGCAGCTGATCATGGCGTAGCCGAAGAAAATGTTAGTGCATATCCGCAAGAGGTTACTTGTGAAATGATAAAAGCTTTTATTGAAGGTGTTGCTACAATCAATGCACTTGCAAGGCTAAACAATTGTTTTACCATAATTGCAGATGTTGGAAGTTTATGCGATTGGAAAAATATTTCAAACTTACAAAAAAACACTCTTATAGTAAATAAAGTCAAAAGTAGCACAAATAATTTTACAAAACAGTGTGCAATGACCAGAAAAGAAGCTATACAATCCATAATGATTGGCTTTGATATAGCAAACGAGTACATTCATTCAAAAAAACTAAACCTAATTGCAGCAGGTGATATGGGTATCTCAAATACAACAGCAGCTAGTGCAATTGGAGCTTGTATAACAAAAAATGAAGTAGAGCTTATGACAGGACAAGGCACACTCATTACAGATGAAATGCTAAAAAATAAGGTTTCAATAATTAAAAAGGCCATAAACCTTCACAAACCAGATCCAGATGATGCCATAGACGTATTATCAAAAATAGGAGGCTTTGAAATTGGCGCAATAGCAGGCGTTATTTTGGCTGCTTGTTACAATAAAATACCTGTAGTTATTGATGGACTAATTTCTACATCTGCAGCGCTTTTGGCTTACAAATTAAATCCAGTAACAAAACAATATATGTTTGCTGGACATTTATCGAAAGAAAAAGGCCATAATTTAATGCTTTCTTATCTTGACTTAAAGCCAATATTACAGCTTGATATGAGGTTAGGCGAGGGCAGTGGTGCGGTTCTATCCATGCCAATTATTGAAGCAGCAGCTAAAATTATCACAGAAGTTGCTACGTTTGAGCAAGCTAAAGTTAGCAAAAGCAATTTGTAAATTACACTACTTAATAACTTTTTCTAATGCGTCGCAAAAATCACTTGCATAAATAAAATTTGTCTGGGGCAATAAAAATATTGTTTTATCTTTTAAACCAAAAAAAACATGCTGGGCTAGATAATTACCAATAGCAGTTTCTATAATTTTATAATCAATACTATTATTTTCAAATATTCCAAGAATTTTAAATATTAAATCTTTACTTTTGTACTCAAATTTTTCAAGCTTTAGAGGAAAATCGAATGTTTTTAATGTGGTTTTTGGGCTGCAAAATGGTTTTTGAAGGCAAAGCCTGTAAAAAGTCCTGTTTAGGCGTTTCCATTTTTTTGCATAAAGCGTATCAAAATCATCGATTGTTTCAATAAAAAATTTACCTAAAGGCTTCAATGAAAAGAATTGTCCAATAATTGCACTATAAACGGCAAATGGATAATTATCTGTAACAATATGCAAAAAGCCGTTTTGTTTTAATTTATCTGTAATTTTTTTAAATGTAATTTTATTGAAAATTGAGTGTTTGATTCGATAAAGCTTAAACCACGGTTCGGGGAAGTTCACATAAATATTATCAAAAGAATTGTTGTCAAATAAATCAATCGCGTGGTTACAATCATAATTCAAAAGTTTTACGTTATTTAGCTTTTCATTGCAACAACGATTTAGCGCAAAAAGAAAATCTTTACCGTAAACTTCAATACCCAAAAAAGACTCTTTTGGCTTTTGTTTTGCAAGATTTATCAAAAACTCACCACGACCGAAACCAATTTCTAAATTATTAATTGATTCTTTATTGTATGTAAGTATCTTTTGTGGGTAAACGCTTTCATAACAATCGCAAAATTCTATATTTGTATTTGTATGTTCAAGATTATGTGAAACTATTTCGCAATTTAAATTATTTGCGATTTTTTTTGCAGTATCTAAAATTGCATCCTTTAGTTTATCTGTAATAATAGAGCGAGTAGCTTTGTTTAGCTTAATAATAAGCAAATCTTGTTTTTTGTAAACATCCAAAAAGCATCTAAATTCATCCAGAGGCAGTATTCCTTTATTTTTATACCTGAAGATATTAACACATTCTATATCATTTAAATTTTTATTGGTTTTTATTATTGCATGAGGCATATTAAATGTAGATAGGGGCACATTTTGCCCCTATAGCTTACTTTTGTGAATATTTTATGCTTGCCATTACTTTCAAAGGCAAACCCCAGATATTGCAAAATCCCTCGCCATCTTTATGTTTAAAAGTATCAGATGCTTCATAGGTAGCAAGGTTTTTATTGTAAATAGAATATGGTGATTTTCTTGAAACTGCCGTTACAGAACCTTTATATAGCTTTATTGTAACTTCGCCTGTTAAATTTTCACACAATTTGTCAGCAAAAGCATCTAAAGCTTCTCTTAGCGGTGAAAACCACAAACCATAATATACAAGTTCTGAATACTTTATAGAAAGCTGATCTTTAAAGTGCATTGCTTCTCTATCTAAAATTAACTGTTCTAAAGCTCTTTTTGCTTCAAGCAAGCTTACAGCAGCTGGCGCTTCGTAAACTTCTCTTGATTTTATCCCAACAAGCCTGTTTTCAATCATATCAATCCTGCCAACACCATGTGAGCCTGCAATGTGATTTAGTTGTGTTACCAGATCAACAATTGGCATTTTGTTGCCATCTATGCTTACCGGAATAGCTTTTTCAAAACCAATTGTTATGTATTGTGGCTTATCTGGCGCTTCAAGAGGATTTTTTGTTAGAGAAAAGATATCTTCTGGAGTTTCTTGTTCCGGGTCTTCTAAAATACCTGCTTCAATTGCCACACCCCAGATGTTTCTATCAATTGAATAAGGTTTTTCTTTGGTAATTGGAATTTCAATATTGAATTTTTTAGCGTATTCAATTTCTTCTTCTCTGGATTTTAACTCCCAGTCTCTAACAGGTACAAGCACTTTAATATCCGGCTTAAGCGCAACAGCAGAAACATCAAATCTTACCTGATCATTGCCCTTGCCAGTTGAACCATGTGCTATAGCGTCAGCACCTTCTTTTATTGCAACCTCAACGAGCTTTTTTGTAATCAGTGGCCTGCCAAGTGCAGTAGCAAGCGGGTATTTATTTTCATACAGTGCATTCATTTTAAAAGCTTTCATTACATAGTCTTCTAAAAATTCTTTTCTTAAATCTTCTACATAAGCTTTACTTGCGCCGGTTTTTAAAGCTTTTGCTTTTATAGGCTCAAGCGGTTCGTTTTGACCTAAATCTGCAGTGTAGGTTATTACTTCACAATTATAATTATCCATTAACCATTTTATAATAACTGATGTGTCAAGCCCTCCAGAATAAGCTAAGACAACTTTTTTTACACTCATAACTCTACTCCTTTATTTATTAAATTAAAAATTATTGCCATTTGAGCATATAAACGATTTTCTGCCTGGTTAAATACCACAGAATGTTTGCCATCAATAATATCGGCTGTAACTTCTTCATTTCTATGAGCCGGCAGACAATGCATAAAGATAAAATTACTATCTGCAAATGAGCATAGTTTTTGATCTATCTGAAATTTTTTTAATATTGAATGTTTTTTTTCTTTTTGGTCTTCCTGGCCCATAGAAGTCCAAACATCTGTGTAAACGACATTTGCACCGCTTAGGGCTTCTATTGGATCATCTGTTATAATTATATTTGAGTTTGTTTCTTTAGAAATCTCAATGGCTTCTTTTACAATTAAACCGCTTGGGCTATAGTCCTTTGGACAGGCAATTGATATATCAATACCAAGCATAGCGCAATGCAAAAGTAAAGAATTTGCCATATTGTTTCCGTCGCCAACATAAGCTAATTTTATATTATGAAAACTACCAAAATGCTCCTTTATAGTTAACATATCTGTCAGACTCTGACAGGGATGCAACAGATCACTTAACCCATTTATTACAGGAGAGCTTGAGTTTAGTGAAAAATCAATTAACCTTTGATGCTCAAATGTGCGTATCATTACAATATCACAATAACTTGAAATTACTTTTGCTGTATCTTCTATTGTTTCGCCTCGCCCAAGCTGGATATCTTTTGAAGACAAAAATATTGTCTGGCCCCCAAGTTTTTTAAAGCCAGCCTCAAATGAAACCCTCGTTCTTGTCGAAGACTTTTCAAATATCATTGCAAGTATTAAATCTTTAAATGGCTTGAATTCCTGTCTTTTTTTAATTTTTTCTTTTATTTGCAAACCAAGATCTATGGTTTTAATGGTTGTTTGTATATCAAAATCCGTTGGGCTTAAATAGTGGCAAATCATTAAACCTCCTAAAAAAAGCAAAGCCTCTTTAAATTAATCATACTTACAAAAGCGCTTTGTGGACCAAAAAAAATAACAAGCCTATTTGCATTATCCATTGACGATATCTCTAAAATATCATCTGCCCACGGCTTTGTAAGACAATATCCACTACACAATACCAAAAAATTGTTTGCAATGCAATCAAAAATGCGCTCTTGAAAACCATTTTCTTGAAAATTCAAAAAATTTACTTTAAAGTCATACTTACTTAGAATCTCAAAATTACTTTCAAAATTATCAATAAAGCACATACTTAAATTTGAGCCATAGCGCTTAAAAAACCTGTTTCCCATCTCATTAAAGCAAAATTGCTTATTTTTGCAAAAAACCGTTGAAGGCTCTTTATTGTAATAGTTAACAAACGCGTTCAAAAAACCTACAAATAGCTCTTTATTTATATCGTTATCAAGGTTAAGACTCATTATCTGCTCAACGCTTAAGGTTTCTTCTATGTTGCTAAACGTTAGACCTTCACTTTTTGCACCCAAAAAATGCGTATATAAACAATTTTCTTTTGTTTCAAAAAAAACCGTTTTATCTAACAAATCTTGAATTAATGGCAAAATTTTGCTTTTTGTTTCTTCTAAGATTGGCATAAAACACACTCTTTTTTTGTATATTTTGAAATCAACCTTGTTCCTGCTGCAAGGCTAATTAGCGTTTTGATTTTGTCTTTATCGCTCACGCTTATACCGCACAAATGCGTAGCTTTGGTATTTGAAAATGCTTGATCAGACATAGTGCATGTAGCACCTAAAATAATATTGTAACTTGCACTAGAAAAATTTAATATGCTATCAATTGTTTTATTTACAAGTGTTGTTGCAGAAATTATTGCAATATCACAATTTTTCAACTCAAAATAGCTTGCCCAATCTGGAAGTGATTCAAATCTTGGATCTCTTTCTATAATTTTTAAGCTTTTAGCTCTTTTTTTAATATTTTCAATAATTGGCGCAAAATAGCCTACCATTACAACAGTGTGCTCTTTTTCAATAAGATTTAAAAAATCAAAATAATTTTCTTGCGGCTTATTCAATATGGCATTTGCGCAGGCTATAGCAAGCGCACTATCAAGCAAGTTGTATGAAAAAATCCCATTTAATAGTTCTATAGCTTTTTTACCTATAATTTTTTCGCCGATATCTAAAACATTGCAACTGGCATGGTTTAGTTCTTTTGCAAATGTATACGAAAGCCCACAAAAAGTCCTATTAAGCTCAACACAGGTATAACCAAGTCCAATTCTTATATCGCTTATTTCCAGTTCAAGTGCTTTTTGTCTTGCCGTTTCATAAATTGCTTCATGGATATACATAATTTTGTACTCTTTCTATATAATCTAAAACTTCATTTAATGAAAATACACCGCTAAAAACATTGATTTGTTTTTTTTCAAAATAAATGGCAATTGTTGGTGCACTGTAGATATTTGTTACAGATACGATCTGAGGTAAATTATCTATGTAAACTTCAAAAAAGTCATCTCTATCTTTTAGTTTAAATGATAGGGCTTTGCATGTTGAACAACTGTTTGAGCTAAAAAGTATACCAACTAAAGGTTTGCTATCAATTGCCTTATTAAAGCCATCCATTGAATCAATTACTTCCATAGGCTTGTAATATTAGCATAAATTTGTAATTTTGTAAAACTAAAACCATCCTTTACTTAAAAATTTTTTGTAGTATAATACTACATGTGAAAGTAAAACCAGAGTGTTTTGTTTGCTTTGTTTCGCAAGCTATTAGAGCTACAGAAATCATCAGCAAAAAAGACGATGATGCCATAAAGGCATTAAAAAATGTAACAAAAGTATTATCTGAAATTGAATATAATGTAGCACCACCTTTAATATCAGAGTTTGTGTATGGTTCTATAACCAAAACACTTGACCATGATGATCCATACAGTGAAATTAAAAAGAAGTACAATAAAATAGCGCTTAACTACGTAGATGATCTAAAACGCTACATTGAAGACTCAGATGATAAGTTGCAAGCCGCAATAAACATTTCTGTTGCAGGAAATATAATTGATTTTGGCTCTCAAATAGAAAAATTCAACATAAAAGAAACACTTAACAAGGCAATTAATGAAGGTTTTTTGGTTAACGATATTGAAGATTTCAAATTAAAAATAAACAAAGCTAAAACATTGCTTTTTTTAGCAGATAATGCAGGAGAGATTGTTTTTGACAAACTGCTTTTACAAACCATAAAAAACCTTTATCCAAATTTAAATATCTACATTGCCTTGCGAGGAAAACCAATAATAAATGATGTAACCAAAAATGACATTGAAGGTTTGGGTTTAGAAGAGATAGGAACACTAATTGAAAGTACAAAACCAACACCTGGTTTCTGGCCTGATTACTGTGATAATCTATGCAAAAAAATCTATAACAAAGCTGATGTTATTATATCAAAAGGGCAGGGCAACTTTGAAACACTTTCAGAGTTTGACGATGATAGGGTGTTTTTTTTGTTTATAATAAAATGTTCGGTTGTGGAAAAATACCTTAACAAACCTAAATACTCACATATATTTGCCAAAAAAAGTTCTCTATGCTAATAGCGGGCGTTGATGAAGCAGGAAGAGGTCCATGGGCTGGACCAATTGTCAGCGCTGTTTGCATTCTACCAAAAAGGCTTAATCTAATAGTAAAAGATTCAAAAGTTTTAACGCAAAAAAAACGTGAAGAAATTTATAAAATACTTACCAGACACTCAATATACGGCATTGGAATTGCTACTTGCAAAGAAATAGATAGATTTGGCATTGTAAAAGCCTTTGAGATATCAATAAAAAGAGCACTCTTGTTCATACCCAAAAAGCCAGATTTATTATTGATAGATGGAAAAGATCACTTAAATTTACCGGTCAAATTTAAAAGTATCGTAGATGGGGACTCAAAAATAGCCTGCATATCAGCAGCATCTATTCTGGCAAAAGTAAGTCGAGACCACTACATGATACTTATGTCTCAAAAATATCCAAATCATGCATTTGATCAACACAAAGGATATGGCACAAAAAAGCATATCGAATTATTGGAAAAGTTTGGCATATGCGATATACACAGAAAAAGTTTTGAGCCGATAAAACAATTTATAAATGGCACATTTAAACCAAAATTACTTTTGCATGCCTGTTGTGCACCGTGTGCGACAAGTGTAATAGAGCGCTTAAAAGAAAAATTTAGACGTAGCATATATTTTTTTAACCCAAATATACAGCCCAAAAAAGAATATCAGCTAAGATTAAAAGAAATGACTGAGCTTTGCAAATACCACAATTTAGAGCTAATTGTCCCAAAATACGATCCCAAAGAATGGTTTAAAAAAGTAAAATTATACAAAAATTATCCAGAAGGTTCTAAAAGGTGCACACTATGTTATGCTTACAGATTGTACAAAACTGCTTTTTTTGCCAAAAAACATAATTTTGAGTACTTTACAACCACATTATCTGTAAGTCCTTTGAAAAAATATAATACAATCCTACAGATTGGCAAAACACTCGAAAGTCTAAATGTGCGTTTTTTTGAGGAAGATTTTAAAAAGAAAGACGGTTTTAAACGCTCATGCGAGCTTTCTAAAGAATTCAATTTCTATAGACAAAATTATTGCGGTTGTGTATATTCTTACCATGAATCAATTAATAGAAAACTTAAAAAACAAGCTCAAAGCAACACTTATTGAAACGCACATATCGTATGTTTTAGTAAATGAGATTGTTTATAAAATAAAAAAAAGCGTAAATTTTGGTTTTCTAGATTTTACAAGCCTGCAAAAAAGAAAATACTATTGCGAAAAAGAAGTTGAATTAAATAGCAGATTTTCACC
>NZ_JAGDWY010000034.1:12942-18361 GCF_023256235.1 Desulfurella sp. | reverse complement strand
TTTTCACCCGATTTATATTTAGGGGTTGTGCCAATTACAAAAAATGCAGATGAATTTTTTATATCGGGTCCTGGTGAAGTTGTAGAATACGCAGTTGCCATGAAAAAGCTTCCGCAAGATAAAATGATGGATGTGTTGCTTGAAAAAGATAAAGTCACACTGAAAGATATAGACAAACTATCAAATATTATAGCAAACTTTCACAAAAATGCTCAAACAAATCCACAAATCAGTGAATTTGGCAAAAAAGAAAACATAAAAATCAATACAGACGAAAATTTTAACCAAACAATCAAAGCACAAGGTACGTTTTTAACAAAACACCAGTTTGAATCAATTAAAAAATACACAAATGACTTTTTAGATACGTATGATTGGCAAAAACGCATTGTAGAGCAAAAAATTAAAGATTGTCATGGCGATTTGTATTCCCACAATATTTGCCTTGCCGATAAAATTTACATATACGACTGTATAGAATTCAACGACCGTTTCAGATACTCTGATGTTGCAAGTGATGTAGCTTTTTTGCTTATGGATTTAGAATTTCACAGCAAACAAAATTTATCTGATTTTTTTTTGCAAAAATACATTGAATATTCGAAAGATTATTCTATTAGAGAAGTACTTAATTTTTACAAAACCTACAGAGCCTATGTAAGGGGAAAAATTTATTATTTTGAAAATAAAAAAGAGCTATCTAGCAAATATTTTGATCTATCTTATAAATATATTGATAAAAAGTATAAACCGATACTTATTGCAATGGTTGGCTTGACTGGCTGTGGCAAAAGCTATTTTAGCGAAAGATTATCGCAAAAACTCAACGCAAAGGTTTTTTCATCTGATATTGTCAGAAAACAGTTATTTTCTGGAAATACAAACGGTTTTGAAAAAGGCATTTACAGCACCTATCACACACAGTTAGTATATGAAAAATTAAGCCAGTTAGCTTACGAAGCTTTAAAAGATGGTTTTAATGTTATACTTGATGCAACCTACATAAAACATTCACACAGACAAAGTTTGGTAAATACGATAGAAAAACTTGGAATAACGCCTAATTTTGTTTTTCTTGATCCAGATGAGCAAACAATATTCAAAAATCTTGAAAAAAGAAAACACCAAAAAAGCATTTCAGATGGCACAGTTGATATATATTTTAAACAAAAAGAAATATTTGAAAAGCCAAAAAATGCCATAATTATACACTCGAACGAAGAAAATAGTCTAAATTATGTATTAAAAACCATTTTGGAGGCTAAAAAATGAGGCTTGGAATTAATATTGACCACATAGCAACACTAAGACAGGCAAGACTGGGTATAGAACCAGAGCCAATCTATGCAGCTTTAATTGCTCAAGAAGCCCTTGCTGATAATATTACTATGCATCTAAGGGAAGATAGACGCCATATTCAGGAAAATGATTGTATATTGGTTAAAAATACAATCAAAATTCCACTGAACCTGGAAATGAGCATAGAAGAGAAAATAGTAAATTTTGCTTTAAATCTTGTCCCATATCAATCAACACTTGTGCCTGAAAAAAGAAAAGAACTTACAACGGAAGGTGGTCTTGATGTAATATCTAACTTTGAAAAGTTAAAAGAAGTAATAGATAAATTGCATTCAAAAAACATACTTGTAAGTTTATTTATTGATCCAGATAAAAAACAAATTGAAGCAGCAAAAAAGCTTAATGCAGATTCAATCGAAATTCACACAGGTGAGTATGCAAATGCACCGATATCTCAAAAACTTCAATTCGCAAATTCAATTAAAGATGCAGCTATTTTTGCAAAAAGTCTTGGGCTCTGCGTCCATGCAGGGCATGGCCTGAATTACCAAAATGTTAGTCTGATTGCAAAAATCAAAGAAATTGAAGAATTAAATATAGGTCATTCTATTATCTCAAGAGCTGTTTTTTGTGGCTTGAAAGAAGCTATAATCCAAATGAAACAAATTATTGAAAAAGCCAGATGGTTGGCATAGATATAGAACAAACTAAAAGATTTGAGCTCATGCTTAAAAAATTTGAAAAAAAAACGCTACATAGGATTTTTTCTCAAAAAGAATTAGATTATTGTTTTTCAAAAAAATTCCCACATATTCATCTATGCGGCAAGTTTTGTGCAAAAGAAGCTTTTTTTAAAGCAACAAACTTAAAAATACCTCTTAATAAAATAGAAGTCTTAAACGATAAACACGGTGCAGTACAAATTTATATTGAAAATAAAAAATTTAATGCAGATGTTAGCATATCACATACAAGTGAATATGCTGTGGCAATTGTTTTATGCAAAGCTATATAAAACTCAAAAAAATTTTAGATAACCTGCAACCATATTCTATTAAACTTGGTCTTGAGCGCATAAAAGCGTTGCTGGAAGCTCTATCTAACCCGCAAAATTTTTTTAAAAGTATATTGATTGGCGGCACAAACGGTAAAGGCAGTGTTGCGCAAATGTTAAATGACAGTTTTTTACAAAAAGGTTACAAAACTGGATTATACACTTCGCCACATTTAATACTATTGAATGAACGCATTAAAGTAAACAACGCTTGCGTTGATTTTGACTTGTTGCTTGATTTGGCACTTCAAATAGAACCTTTAGCCAGAGAATTTGGTGCAACGTACTTTGAGTTTTTGACTGCTTTAAGTTTTTTGGCATTTAAGAAATTAAAGGTAGAATATGCAATTTTGGAAGTAGGAATGGGCGGTGAGTTTGATGCAACAAATGTTGTAGAGCCAATTTTAAGTGTTTTAACAAGCATATCTTTCGATCACACAGAACATTTAGGGAAAACAATCGAAGAAATAACAAAAACAAAAATGGCCATTATTAGAAAAATTGGGATAATTGGTAAAAATTCACCTAACGTTATAAATTTGATCAAACAATCTTCCAATGCTGACCTTTATTTTGTTGACGAAATATATCTAAACCGTGCAAAACAATTTGACTTGAATTTTCTAAAATGCGATTACGAAAAAGAAAACCTCGCATGTGCGTTTTTGGCCATTGACTGCTTAAACAAATATTATAATTTGGGATTGGACGCACAAGCTATAAAAAATACATACTGGCCTGCACGTTTTGAAATTATAAAATCAGCTAACAAGACATTTATAATTGATGGTGCACACAATGTAGATGGAGCAAATAGGTTTTTAGAATGCGCAAAAAAAATAAAAGGATCAAAAATGCTAATTTACTCTAGCCTAAAGCAAAAAGAGTATCAAAAAATTTTAAATATGCTTTCTTTCTATTTTGATGAAATTATAATAACAAAAACAAACAACCGAAATTCAATTGATAAAGATGATATTAAATTTGAAAACAAAAATTATAAATTTTTAGAAGACGCAAATACCTCTTTACTCTATGCGCAACAATCAAATTACGAAAATATTTTTATAGCGGGTTCTCTTTATTTGGCAGCTTTGGCAAAAGCCTGTATTTTGGAAGAAAACCTTCCTTAAATCTTAAACGCTTCCTGCCTTATAACATCCAGGCCTTTTTCTTGTACATCTTTTTCAAGCGCCATAACAAGCGATTTTGGCTTTGTAGGACAAACTTCAACACATATACCGCAGCCTTTGCAATGATGATAATCTATGCCTGCCATTTTTTCATCTTTATCCAAAACTATAGATGCATCAGGGCAATATTGCCAGCAAAACAAACAATTTATGCATGTTTTTTCATTCCAAACAGGACGCTCAACACGCCATGAGCCTGTTTCAAAGTTTTGAATTTTTTCTTCTTTTGATTCAATTTCTATAATTTTACTTAAATCAACGATACTCATATACTCTCCTAATAAGGTATTCTATTTTGAAAAGCTTTTTGTAGTGTTAATCTATCAAGTGAATTAATATTATAGCCAACTGGTATACCAGAAGCTGGTTTTGTTATTTTGATATTACCATCTAGCATATCTATTATGTATTGAGCAGTAAGGTTGCCTTCTACAGAATCATCAATCAGAAGTATTATTTCTTTTGCTGATTGAGCATTTTCTTTAAGTTTATCAAGATCTAAATCTTTTGCATAAATTCCTTCCAAAGGTGAAATTAAACCCCACAAAACAAAATACGTACCATTGTATATATGTTGAGATTCTAAATTGATTAATGTTTCAATTGTTTCTACAACACAAATTGTTGATTTATCACGTGAGCTATCCAAACATATATCGCAAATATCATTTTCGCATAAATTACGGCAAATTTTGCATTTTTTTAGATTTAACGCATACTCTATATTTTTTGTTATCTCTTTAGCATCTCGTGGATTATTTATAAGCCACAAAGCATATCTTATAGCACTTTTTTCGCCAATTCCCGGTAGTTTTTTTATTGATCCAATTAAATTTTCAAGATTCTTTATCATAAACCCGGTATGTTCAAACCACCTGTTAGAGCAGACATCTTTTCTTTAACTTTTTCTTTTGCCTTTCTTATAGCTTCATTTACACCAGAAAGCAACAAATCTTCAAGCATCTCCACATCATCACTAAGCAATTCTTTTGATATTTTTATTTCAACAATCTCTCCATCGCCATTTGCACTAACACTAACCATACCACCACCTACACTTACTTGTGTTATTTCTTTTGCTGCTTCTTGCTGAATACGCTCAATTTCCTTTTGCATCTTTTTTGCCTGACTCATGAGAGTATTCATATCAAAACCGCCAAAACCTTTAGCCATAAAATCACCTCTTTGCTATTATTTCTGCATCAAACAAATCAATTACAATTTTTTCCAATCTATCTGCCTCATTTGTGTTATCTTGTAAAGAAACATTATTGGTTTGTAAAATATCTATATTATTTGAAGTGGTATGTGAGTTTTCTTCAACAATTTGAGTATCAAACTGGATTTTTTTATCAGTATCCATGTTATAAGTAAGTTTTATTATTTCTTCAATTTTTGTAAGGTTTTTTAAGCTTAGAGCTTTTTGAGTGGCTACTTTTAGTGTTATTGTATCATCAACCTTATATTTTATTTGCAAAAAAGCATCGTAGAAAATGTTTATAAAAGCTGTCTTTAATTCAAGATCGATACTAAGGGCAAGTAGTTTTTCAAGTAAAAGCTCTATAAATGTTTCTACTTTTAAATTTTTATCGAAAAGATAGTTTATTTTTTCAAAAGCCAAATTAGTGTTAAAACTTACAAGCGCATCAATAAATTCGTCGATTAAACCAAAATCAGCTACGCCAAGCACGTCTGATACATCTTTTGCAGTAATATTGTCGCTTTTATAAGCTACAACTCTATCCAAATAATTTTCTGCTACTCTAAAAGAACCTTGAGATATTTGAGAAATTAGTTTTATGCCCTCATCCTGCATATTTATATTTTCTGTTTCTAAAATTTTTTTTAGCTTTTCATAGATTTTTTGCGGAGC
>NZ_JAGDWY010000034.1:1981-12932 GCF_023256235.1 Desulfurella sp. | reverse complement strand
TCTGACATCTTGATAGGATTGTTTGTGGAACTTTTTCTATATTTGTAGTTGCAAATATAAATTTCACATAATCTGGCGGCTCTTCAATTGTCTTTAAAAGTGCATTAAAAGCTTCTTCTGTTAACATATGCACTTCATCTATAATAAATATTTTATATCTTGCGCTAAATGGCACATATTTTATACTTTCTATAATGCTTCTTGCATCATCAATGCGCCTGTTTGAAGCACCATCAATTTCAATTACATCAACGCTTTTGCCTTCTGCAATTGCTCTGCAATGCTCACACTTTCCGCATGGCTCTACTGTAGGGCCTTTTTCACAGTTTAATGATTTTGCAATAATTCTTGCAAGTGATGTTTTGCCAGTACCCATTGTACCATAAAATAAAATAGAGTGGTAAAGCCTGTTTTGCTCTATAGCATTTTTTATAGTTTGAGTTACAATATCCTGCCCCATTACTTCATCTAATGTTTGAGGTCTATACTTTCTTGCAAATACTATATACATTTTGCCTTCCTTTAGCGATACCCACCAATAAAGGTTACCTGCTGGGGGCTAATTTGCTACCGTTGCTTCCTTCCGGACCTGGCGGGGTTCACAAACGCCCCTACAAGTAGCTTCAAAGGTGGGTATCGCTAAAAGTGGCGCGCCCAAGAGGATTCGAACCTCTGACCTCAAGAACCGCAATCTTGCGCTCTATCCAGCTGAGCTATGGGCGCAAAATACCCAACCCTTATTTTGATTATATCGTTAGATACCATAAAAATCAAGTTCAACAAAAAGCTAAATATTGTAAAACTAGTACTTTTTTTATATAATCAGGTTTTGCAGGAGGGTGGACTTGAGTATTAAAGACACAATAGGCAAAAGATTTCTAATTCTTGATGGAGCAATGGGGACTTTGCTTCAAACATACAATTTAAAAGAATCTGACTGGGATTTTAAAGTTGGTTGCAATGAAATTTTAAATATTACAAGACCTGATATTATAAAAGGTATTCATTTAGACTATCTTAAAGCAGGTGCTGATATCACAAAAACAAACAGTTTTGGCGCACTTCCATGGGTACTTGAAGAGTACAATTTGCAAGACAAAACCTACGAAATAGCAAAAATGGCAGCACAAAACGCTAAATCTGCCAAAGATGAGATTGAATCTACCCTTAAATGCGAAAAATTTGTTGCAGGCTCACTTGGCCCTGGAACAAAACTTGCTTCGCTTAATCAAATTGATTTCGATACGATGTATGATGGCTATTTTTTGGCTGCATGTGGTTTGATAGATGGGGGTGTTGATTTAATTTTACTTGAAACATTCCAGGACCCTCTGCAAATTAAAGCTGCGTTAAATGGTTGTTTTGATGCCATAAAAGACAAACAAAAAGATATACCTATAATGATTTCAGCTACTATTGAATTAAATGGTTCCATGCTTATTGGAACAGATGTGTCTACGCTTGCTGCCATACTTGAACCATTTGATATATTAACCCTGGGTTTAAATTGTGGAAGTGGACCCATTCAAGTTGAAACTCACTTAAGAAAACTATCTCAAAATTGGGGTGGCTATATTTCTATTCACTCAAATGCTGGATTGCCAGAAAATATTGCAGGCAAAGTATGCTACCCAATGGATCCAGAAAACTTTGCAAAAGCTGAAGCTAAATTTTGTGACATTGATGGTGTAAGTATAATTGGCGGCTGCTGTGGCACAACACCAAATCATATAAAAGCGCTTCACGAAAAAATTAAAGACTTAAAACCCAAACCTCCAAAAGGGGTTTCACCAAAAGCATTAGCAAGTTTATACCAGTATGAACCACTTTTTCAGGAACCACCACCTTTTTTAATTGGAGAGCGTACAAATGCCACAGGTTCAAAACAATTCAGAGACTTATTGTTAAAAGAAGATTATGAGGCGATTTTATCCATAGCACAAGAACAAGCTTTAAGCGGTGCCAAAGCTTTGGACGTATCTGTAAATTTTGCTGGTCGTGATGAAGAAAAAGACATGATAGAACTTATAAGCCGCTTTAATCAAAAAATATCAATCCCTTTAATGATAGACTCGACCCAACCAAATACAATTTTAAAAGCTCTAAAGCTTATTGGTGGAAGGCCAATTATTAATTCTGCAAACTTAGAAGATGGTACAGAAAAATTTGACAAAATTTGTGAGCTTGCAAAGAAATTTGGAAGCGCGCTTGTTTTGCTAGCCATTGATGAAAAAGGTATGGCAAAAACAAAACAAAGAAAGCTTGAAATAGCATACAGGATGCTTGATAGAGCACTAAAAAATGGCTTAAGAAAGAGCGATTTGGTATTTGACCTTTTGACTTTTACCGTAGCATCAGCAGAAGAAGAATACAGAAGCGCCGCAAAAGACACAATTGATGCAATAAGCGAACTAAGAAACACCCATAAAGAAGTAGGAGCCATTTTGGGAATATCAAATGTATCTTTTGGCTTAAATGCCCAGGCGCGAAAATACTTAAATTCTGTATTCTTGTATCATGCAGTTAAAAACGGCTTATCAATGGCTATTGTCAACCCAAAATCCCTAATCCCGTATCCATTAATAAATCCAGAAGACAGGCAAATATGTGAAAGATTAATCTTTAACGATTGGCAAGAAGGTGACCCGTTAATTAAATTTATTGAACATTTTTCTAATGATAAAAAAATTGAAGAAAAAGAAACTTTAGACAACCTGCCACTTGATGAAAAAATAAAAAAGCTTCTAATTAGCGCCCAAACAAATGAGCTACTAAAAGCAGCAGATGAAGCTTTGGAGGTTATGAGCGCTGATAAAATTATTGACTTACTGGTACAAGCTATGAAAACGGTTGGAGAATTATTTGGAGAAGGTAAAATGCAATTGCCGTTTGTATTGGCAAGTGCTGAAAGTATGAAAAAATGTGTCGACTATTTAAATAAATTTATGGATAAAAAGCAAAAAGATAAACAACTTACAATTGTTTTGGGCACTGTAAAAGGCGATGTACACGATGTAGGTAAAAATTTAGTTGATATAATTTTTACAAATAACGGCTATAAAGTTATAAATTTAGGAACACGCATAGAAGCTAAAAGTTTTCTTGATGCGGCAAAAAAATACAATGCAGATTGTATCGGCATGAGTGGACTTTTAGTAAAATCAACAATAGAAATGAAAAACAATATAGAAGAGTTTGAAAAAAACAACTTAAAAATACCAGTTTTACTTGGTGGTGCTGCGTTAAATAATAAATTTGTTGAAGACTTTTGCAAACCAATTTACAGTGGCAAAGTATTTTACTGCAAAGATGCCTTTGATGGTTTAAAAGCATTGTCAATTATAGAAAACAAAAAATTAATAGGTGAAAATAAAAAGAAAAAAATTGTATCAGATAAACTAATTATTAAAGAAATACCACAAAAAGAAATTATTTTACCTCTAGTTGAAGATGTACCAAAAGCGCCATTTTATGGCAAAAAAGTTTTTGTTTCCAAAAATCAATCAAATTATGCTTATATTCAAAATCTTGCATTTAATTGGATAAACAAAAAAGCATTGTTTATACGAGCCTGGGGTTACAAAAAAGCAAATATGTCACAACAGGCATATAATAAACTAATAAAAGAAGAAATCATGGTAAACTTTGAAAAGTTAAAAGAATTATTAATAGAACAAAACATTTTTGAGCCATTTATTATTTATGGATACTTTGCATGTAGATCTGACTCTATTTTTAGATTACAAAATAAGTATACCAAAAAAGCTTCATTGTATATTTTTGATGAGCAAACAAGCAAATTTACGCAAAATTTAAAATTCGAAGAAGCTAAAAAACTTGCAAAACTTGTAATGGATTTTGATAGAGTTGACCATAAACCATATCTTTGTTTAGCGGATTACTTCAGAAGTGATATAAACGATATTGTAGCTTTTTCTTTGGTATCTGCTGGTAAAAAGTTTTCTGAGTTTGAAAAATCTTTGTTTAAAAATGGCGAATATAAAAAGTATCATTTAGTACATGGGTTAGGCATAGAATTAACAGAAAGTTTAGCAGAAATTATACACAAACACATAAGAATAGAGCTGAATATTGCAAAAAACGAATCAAAAAATTTAGAAGATGTAAACTTTTCAATGAAGTCTTATCAGGGCGCAAGGTATTCACCAGGTTACCCATCATGTCCTGATCTTAGTCTAAATGACGCGATATTTAGTTTACTTAAACCCGAAGAATATAACATTAAACTAACAGAAAATCATTTGATTGTCCCAGAACAATCAACTGTAGCTATAATAGTGCATCACAGCAAAGCAATTTATTTTTAATAGGCAAGAGGCATAAACCTCTTGCCCTTTATAGATAAGGAGGGATAGACTAAATCGAAAAGTGATATTTATCTTTTAGTGTTTTGTATATGGTTTCACCAATGTAGCCAGGGTTTTCTATAATATGAACACCTGCTTCTTTTAAAGCATTGTACTTTGACTCAACAGTGCCTTTCTTTCCCATTATTATTGCACCTGCATGTCCCATTCTTCTGCCTTTTGGAGCGCTTGCGCCTGCAACAAAAGCAAATACAGGTTTTGTAACATGAGCTTTGATGTATTCTGCAGCTTTTTCTTCTGCATCACCACCTATCTCACCTACTATCATTATGGCTTCTGTTTCAGGGTCTTGTTCAAATCTTTCAAGCCAGAAGATATAGTCTGTACCTACTATAGGGTCACCTCCTATACCAAGGCATGTAGATTGGCCAAGACCTACTTTTGATATTTGATCTGCTGTCTCATATAGCAGTGTACCGCTTCTTGAGATTATACCTATTGAGCCTCTCTTAAAGATATGGCCTGGCATTATACCTATTTTTGAAGCATCCGGTGTTATAATACCCGGACAGTTTGGACCGATTAGTATTATACCTTCTTTTTCAATTACCCTTTTTACCTTTACCATATCAAGCACAGGTATACCTTCTGTTATACATACAATAATCTTTATACCACTGCCTACTGCTTCCAATATTGCATCTGCTGCAAATGGAGGTGGAACAAATATGAGACTTACGTTTGGGTTTGTTTTCTGGACAGCTTCTTCCACAGTGTTAAATACAGGTATACCATCCACATCACTGCCACCTTTGCCTGGTGTTACACCACCTACTACCTTTGTACCGTAATCCCTGCAGGCTAAGGCATGGTACCTTCCTTCCTTGCCTGTAATGCCCTGTACTATTACCCTGCTTGTTTTATATACAGCTATAGCCATATTTATTTCTCCTTCTTATTGGTTTCTTTTGTTGTTTGGTTTTCTTCTTTTTTTGGTTTTGTTATTTGAGTTATCATATGAGCAGCTTCTTTTATATCCTGGGCTACAGAAAATGCAAGGCCACTGTTTTTTAGCATTTCCATACCTTCTTCTTTATTCATACCGGTAAGCCTTACCACTATTGGGACTTTTACTTCTACTGTCTTTAAGGCTTGCAATATGCCATTTGCCACTTTATCGCATCGCACTATGCCGCCAAATATATTTATGAATATAGCTTTTACTTTTGGATCCCTGGTTATTATCTCAAAACCTTTTGCTATGGTATCTGGCGTAGCTTCGCCACCTACGTCAAGAAAGTTTGCCGGGTTTCCACCTGCAAATTTGATAACATCCATTGTAGCCATAGCAAGACCTGCACCATTTACCATACAGCCTATATCACCATCAAGCTTGATAAAGTTTAAACCAGCAAAGCGTGCTTCAAGCTCATCTGGGTCATACTCAGTTAAATCTCGCATCTTTGCTATTTCTTTTCTTCTAAAGATTGCATTGTCATCTATTTCTATCTTTGCATCAAGGGCTACCAGGTGGTTTGTATCTGTTACTACAAGGGGGTTCATCTCTAAAAGCGAACAGTCTTTATCCATAAACAGTTTGTACAGGTTACTTACAATTCTTGATATTTCTTTTTCCTGCTCAACAAGGTCAAGATCGTACTTTAGTCTTCTTATCTGGTATGGCAAAAAGCCTACCGCTGGATCTATTGGTATTTTTATGATATCTTCCGGGTAGAGCTCACTTACCTCTTCTATGCTCATACCACCCCTTTTTGAAGCAATAACCACAGGTTTTCCTATGGTTCTATCTATAGTAATAGAAAAGTAAAGCTCCCTTTTAATGCTTGATACTTTTTCTACAAGCAGTTTCCTTACCTTTACACCCTGTGGTCCAGTCTGTGCTGTTACAAGCGTTTTGCCAAATAATTCCTGAGCAATGTCTCTGGCTTCATCTGCAGTCTTTGCAATCTTTACACCACCTGCTTTACCCCTGCCACCGGTTAGAACCTGGGCTTTTAATACAACAGGAAAACCCAGCTCCATTGCAACCATCCATGCATCGTAGGGAAAATATGCTACCCTGCCTTCTGGTATTGGTACTTCGTATTGACTCATCAGCTCTTTTGCCTGGTACTCGTGAAGCTTCATTTAAACCTCCAAAAAAAGTTTCTAAAATTTATATACATTACTTTATCGTAAATGTCAACTATAATTTGTAAATTTCTTAAAAATAATCATACAATCAATTAATACTTTATAAACTAAAATTTAAAAAAATTCAAGACTATTAATTAGTTTTTTCGATACAGGCATATGCGTTGTGGTTATGGATACTTTCTAAACTTTCTACTTCTACTTTATACCAATAAATACGTTTATCTAACTTTAGAGCTTTTACAATATTTCTTGCTATATCTTCCACAAACATAGGATTATTGTATGCTTTTTCTGTCACAAACTTTTCATCTGGGCGCTTAAGCAAACAGTAAATATCGCTACTGGCATTAGCTTCAACAATACTAATAATATCTTCTATCCAAACCATATCGGTAAATTTAACATAAACAGATACAAAGGCTCTTTGATTGTGCGCACCGTAGTCACTTATTTCTTTTGAACAAGGGCATAGCGAAGTTACCGGAACCTTAACAAAAAGAGTAAGTTCATCAGTATCTCCACTAAATGCATACAAACCACAAGTATAGCTCATTAAAGATTTTATTTTCGAAACGGGAGCTTGTTTTTCTATGAAATAGTCAAAATTTATTTCTAAATACGCTTTTTGGGCATTTAGCTTTATTTTCATCTGATTTAAAATATGTGAAATTTTTTTTATATTTATTTCGTTTTTATTTTCATTAATAATTTCTATAAATCGACTCATATGTGTACCTTTAAATTTACTAGGCAATAATACATACATATTAATATCAGCAATAGTGTGTTGCAGCCCATTTTTTTTATCAAGTAATGTAATAGGATACTTTACGCCTTTTACACCAACTTTATTGATGTTAATATTTCGAAAATCCCTTTGGGATTGAACATCTTTCAAACTCACAAACTAAATTATAATCATTACAAAAAATAAATCAAATCGTCAAAAAACTTGCGCAAAAAATTAATTTCTGCTAAAAGTTTACTATGGAAGATAGAATAAGGATTGAAACATCAAATATCAAAGCAGAGTTAAATAAAATTATTGAAGATTTTTTAATTGATCCTTCACGTATAGATTTTGAAATAATAGATACAAAAATAATCCAGACTCAGGATGGGATAAAGCCAATATTCACAGTAGATTTTATACAAAGACAGCCAGATATTCTATGTAAAATAATTGATGTAGAAATAGATGAATCAATCCCTCAAAAAAATGCTTTTGTTAAAGTTGATTGCACAAATTTAGACAAACCACTTGATGTTAATTTAGATTATATTATACATGTTATCAAAAAAAAATTAGCCTTCAATGGTATCGTTTATGGTATAAAAGAAAACAATTTTCCATTAATTGCAAAAGAGATTCAAAAGCGCTTAAACCCAAATTTTACTAAGTTTAAGGTACTAATAGCTATTGGTACACCTCCAATTGACGGTAAAAATTCCGAACTTAAAACCTTTTTTCAATTAAACACAGTAGGCCAAATTGACGAAAAGGGCAATATCAACTTTAAAGAAAAAAATTTTGCCATTGGTGTTGATGTTGGCACTGTAATTGCTCAGTATATTAAGCCCACAAAAGGCATTGATGGATACGACATCTTTGGAAATATCTTAAAAGCTAAAGATGGTAAAGAAATTCAAAAAATAAATATCAGAATTGATACAGCAGATATTGATAAGGTAGAAGATGAAACAAGTATAAAGTTTATTTCCAAAAAAAAAGGTTCTCTGATTCAAAAAAATGGCATCTTCCATGTAGAAGAAAACGTAAAAGTAGACAGAGCCGACATAAAAACCGGTAATATTGATTTAAAAAATGTATCGGATGTAAATATTGGCGTTATAAAAAATGATATTGAAGAAGATATAGTTGGTGCTGGCATAAAAGTTACAGGCAAAAAGGTTGTAGTAAACGGCAATGTAGGACCAAAAGCTTACATTGAAGCAGAAACTGTTGATATCAAAGGCAGTGTACACCAAGAAGCCACAATAAAAGCCAAAATTGCTAGAATAAAAAACTTAAATGGTACACTAATAGCTGAAGAAGCGTTTATTGAAAATGCAAATTATGCAAACATAGAAACAGAAAATAAAGTAACAATAGATAATTGCCTTGCGTGTAATATTGTGTCTCCTTCAGTTGAAATCAAAAAAGATATGCTAAGCTCAAATATCGTTACTTCTTCAAAAGAAGTGATTTTAAACAATGTAGTTGGAAACAATAACAAAATCTTGATAAAACCGCTTGAAATAAAACAAGTGTCAGCCCAATACAAAAAGTTGCTAATACAAGAAAAAGCACTTTCAAATGAAATAAAAATGGCACAATCTACAATCGATATGCTAAAACAAAAACTTGATTCTAACTTAAGAAATTTTAGCGAATCTATAAAACTCATAAGACAGCTACAAGCAAAAGGGGCAAAAGTACCAACTGCTTTATTAAATTCAGTAAAAAACTTTAAAGAAATTGAAGATAGCTATAAAGAGCAAAAAAGCAAATTGGCTTCTTTGGAAGAACAATACAAAGACATAATACATAAAATTAAAGAATTACAGGATAGTTATAAGTTTGCACACATAATTATAAAAGGCGAAATAGACGCAGAAAATCTGATAGAATTTGACGACACGCTTTCAAGACGCCTGATAAACAAACAAAGATCTATAAAAATTTATGTGCGAGAAATTGACGGCAAAGATCAAATTGTTATTGAGCCTTTGTCTTTATAGCCTCTATTGCATTTGTTATATGATTTATCACATCTGTAGGCAAAAGCGAAGCTTCCGAGTATTTACTTAACGCTAAATCTGCACTTAAGCCATGCAAAAATACACCCATACAAGAAGCATATAGCACATCATTGTTTTGAGCAATCAGACTTGCAATAATACCGGATAGCACATCTCCGCTTCCACCTGTTGATAAGCCAGGATTGCCACTTGTATTAATAAATATGCTTTCACCGTTACTAATTAATGTATCAGCCATTTTTAAAATTAATATTACATTGTTTTTTTTTGCAAATTCTTTTACAAGCTTAAGTCTATTTTTTAAAACTTCTGCTGTAGTTTGACCAATAAGCCTTGAAAATTCTTTGGGGTGGGGCGTTAAAATAACTGGAGAGTTGATTTTTTTAAGCAAATTAACATTTTTAGACAAAACATTTAAACCATCTGCATCAATTACCATTGGCTTTTTTAGCTCAAGCAAGCTTTCAAGCAAATACAAAGCATCGTCAAACACACCAAGCCCCATACCAAAACAAATTACATCTTTATCTCTAACAAAATCAACTATATCATCAAACGATTCTTTTGAAAAAAAGCCATCTTTGTCTTTAACAGGGTAGCTCATAGCTTCAATGCAAGAAGACTCAAATGCAGTATTTATGCAATCTGGTACAACAGCGCTTACAAGTCCAGCACCGCTTCTTAGCGCCGCATTTGCAGCTAAAATTACAGCACCAGATTTTCCTATACTACCACCTACTATAGCTATATGGCCAAAATTACCTTTGTGAGAATTTTTTGGCCTATCTTCAATAACAAAATCATCTTTTACTAATGCGTTAAAGGTAGGTTTAAAATCATCAATCAATTGCTTTGGTGTAGAAATATCAACCACTTCAAGCTTACCGCAGTAAAGCCTACCTGGATACAAAAATTGACCAGGTTTAGCAAGTGCAAATGTAGCCGTTAAATCGGCTTTTACTGCAATACCTAAACACTCTGCCGTATCCGCATTTATCCCGGATGGTATATCAACAGATACAACAAAAGCATTTGATTTATTTATTTTGTCAATTATATCATAGAAAATACCTTCAATGTTGCGCGATAAGCCAATACCAAACAAACCATCAATAATAATTTGGGAGTGGGCTAAAAAAACATCATTTAAATCTTCAATATGGTTAATTATATTAATTGGCACATTCATTGAGCACAATATATCGTAGTTTATTTTAGGGCTCGGATTAAGCTTATCTGGATCAGCTACCAAATTAACCAAAACGTTAGCTCCCGCATTGTAAAGATGCCTTGCGATAGCCATAGCATCTCCGCCGTTATTGCCAAGACCAGCAAATACAGATACTCTTAAACCTTCAAGGCTACCAAATTGCTTTTTTATAAGTTCAAATGTGCCCCTTGAAGCATTTTCCATTAAAACGATGTCTGGAATTTTAAACTCATTGATGGATTTAGAATCTAATTCTTTCATTTGTAAAGATGTGCTTAATTTCATATATCACCCCTTGTGGAACAAATTTTGCTATATAACTTTAGCGAGGTATGTGCGATGCAAAAAGCTATGCTTGATACATTAGATGACACCATATTTAAAATTATAGACAAATTAGCTACAAAATCAACATCCAAAAGTTCAAAATCAAGCTTTGACGCAATTTTAGAAGAATTGCTAAAAAAAGACTCTAAAGACGATATAAATTCAA
>NZ_JAGDWY010000034.1:0-1971 GCF_023256235.1 Desulfurella sp. | reverse complement strand
GATATTTTAAGCTCGCTTGAAGAGTTAGTAAACTATCAAAAAGAAGCAAAAGGGGACAATTCAGAAAAAAACACGCATTTATCAAAAGATGACATAATTGCTTTACTTTCATTAATTCAAAATATCCCAAACGCTAATTTTCAAAGTAAAGAAAGTCAAAATTCCAAAACCGCAAGCACAATTGACAATGATGCCTTGCAAAAACTAAGTGAACCTGCGATTAACAGCAAATATTCAACTCAAATCGCTAAAGAAAACATTGACGATAAAAACGCACAATTAAAAGATAAATCACATATACATAAAATTGCCGCACAAATAGAAATTGAACAAAAATTAACTCAAAGCAACACAGAAAACTCAAAGCTTTTAGATGATAAATCCCAAGAACTAAAATCAAATAAACCAATTAATTTACAAAACAAAACACAACAAACCCAAGCAGACCAAAAAGAAAATACATCTTTTAAGCAAATCCTCACTACCAAAATAAATGGTATAGATGAAAATCTCACAAAAGAAAAAACGCCAACAATAAAATCACCTAATGCAAAGCCCGATGCCCAAACAAACAATAATCAAACAAAAGAAGATCCTTTGCATACGCTCAAGGTAGCTAAAGATGAACAATATAATAAAGCTTTATCGGATAAACCCCAATTGAATGGTAGCACAAAAATCAATCAAAATTCTAAGACAAAAAATATTTCTCAAGCCGAAGCTCAATCAAAACCAGATACATATAGTAGCAAACAAACATTAGAAGACACCGAAAATAAAATTTCATCACCAAAAGACCAGCCAAAAATTAATTATCAAAACAATACAAGCAACATACAAATCAAAGACATTGCAAATTCTGCATCTCAAAACAAACCCCAAAGCGAAAACTCTCAAAGCCAGCAAAACCAACCACAAGAACCGCAAAACAAATTTACAATAGATAATAAAACGCTAAAAACTCTATTTACAATGCAAAACCAGCCAAATACTACTCAAACACAAGAGCTTCAGCAAAAACCCTTAATTGAAGAAAAAACCCTAAGTCAGATTAAGCCAGATACACTAACAAACAATCAAAACCAAACTCAAAATCTATTTAATTTACAAGACATTCCAAGTCTTCAAAAAACACAAAACACTCTAAACGCAAATGTAACAAAACAAACATATCCAATTAATCACATTATTGAAAAAATAATAGAACTACAAAACTTAAAACCCCCCATTATAAAGACTATACAAATCCAGCTAAACCCACCATCGTTGGGTCAAATTGATGTAAAAGTATCCATTGACGCTTCAAAAACCCTAAGCGCAAGCATTCATGTAGATAATCAAGAGGTATTAAACCTTTTAAACAACAATCTTGATACACTTAAAACTACAATTTTACAGCAAGGTATCAATGTTTCTCAAATAAGCGTAACTTCAAGTAATTCAAGCCAGCAAAACTTAAATCAAAACCAAAACCAACAAAACCAAGCATTTTCTAATTTTAACCAAAACTTTAACCAATCTGACAATGGTCAAAATTCTTTTAATCAAGCTTTTAACCAGCAAAAACAGCAAAATTATGTTTTTGAAAATAACACAAAGCAAATAAAGCGCATATTTAGAAAAACAAATGCGCTTTTAGACATTAGCATTTAAAGGAGGAAAATTATGAGTATAGTAGCATCGCCTACAACACTAACGCCAGCATCAAGCTCATCGCAGATAAACAATCCAAAAAATACTATAACACAGGATGGTTTTTTAAAATTGCTAATAGCTCAACTTCAAAATCAAGACCCAATGAACCCACTTTCAAGCGATCAGTTTATAACAGAAAATACAATGTTTTCTCAACTACAACAGCTTATAAATATGAATCAAGCACTAAGCAAACTCTCAAACCAGAGCCAGACAAACGCCTATGCCGCATCACTTTTGGGTAAAAACATTCTAACAAACACAACTACCATAACA
>NZ_JAGDWY010000033.1:22301-22996 GCF_023256235.1 Desulfurella sp. | reverse complement strand
TGGATGTTAGTCTAAAAACATCTGTGTATAGGATAATGTAGTGCCTAAGAAAAAACAAAAACCCTGTAGAGAATGGGTTTTGGGTGGAAAAGTGATGAAGTCGGGAGTTATTTAAAGATTTTGGGTACCTGAATCTTATTAAAATAACAACAAAGAAAAGTTTTAAAAAGAATATGAAGCTATGCATATCAAAAACGATTTGGTTATTATCAAAATTGAATGAAAAAAATTACTAAATATTTGATTTTTATCAATTCTTTTTGGACAAAACTTATTTAAAATCAAAATATGACAATCAAAGGAAAAGATTTACCAGATATTGCTTTTAAACTATGGTCTACTATTTGCTTAAAATTATTTTTAGTTTTAATAATATCGGGTTTTATTTTTTTTAAAGCTGCATATTATATTAACGAAATCTGGCTGTTTGTAACTATATTTTTGATTTTTATATTATTTTCAATTATTGTTATATACAAAGAATTCAAAAAATTAAGTTTAAAAAACGAATATTTCAAACATCTATTGCCTTCTTATGGTTTTTTTGGGTTAAACCCACTTTTAATTTATTTATCTCTTACCTGGAGGGCTTTGTTTTTGCTTATACCGCTTATTAGTATTGTGGTATTTTTTTCGCAAGGTTCTATAATAGGCAGGATAATTGTTATTATTTTAGAATTTTTAGTTGGTTACCC
>NZ_JAGDWY010000033.1:0-22291 GCF_023256235.1 Desulfurella sp. | reverse complement strand
GCATATATTGGTATTTAAAAAGCAAAACAAAACTTAAATGAACCCGGTTTTTAAAAATAATAATGCAAAAGAAGATCTATCCTGCCGTGCTTTATTAGGTAGAGACCGCTAAATTTCATTATTTGTTTAATTTTTTCTTTATTTTTTTTACTGTAGCAGTGGATTAAACACTTTTTACACATGGGTTTTGGGTCTAAAGGGCAGTTGTCTAATTTCATGTAAGCGTAATTTAACAACTCGTAACAATCTTTGCATAAATCATCCTTGTAAACTTCTACGCCATGTTCTAAATGATTTTTTCTGCAGTATAGTTTGATAAAATTTTTAATAACCTTTTTGTCATGTTTAATTTTTTCCTGCTTGTTTTTCATAATTTTTATTTTACACTAAAACCTTATAAATTTAATTGACTAATGTTAAAAATCTTGTCCACAATGTCTACCAATATCAAGCTTTAGATACATATTACAAAAGAAACAATAAAAAACAAAAATAACTTTACCACTTTTATCACTTTTTTGACATGCGTCAATTTAATTTAGAAAATATTGTTTAAACTATGAATAAAGAAAAAAAAGCGGAGGTGCTTATGTCAATGTTTTGTTATCAGTGCCAGGAGGCAATGCACGGTATAGGTTGCAGTGTAGAAAAAGGAATATGCGGCAAAGAGGATCATACATCTAATTTAATGGATGTATTGATTTATAATTTAAAAGGCCTATCGGTTATAGCCAGGCAAGCAGTTTCTAACGGTTTTGACCCAAAACCTATAGGGAAATTTGTATCAGAAAGCCTATTTATGACTATCACAAATGTCAATTTTGACGATGAACGCGTTATAGAGCAAATCAAGCAGACAAATGCACAAGCAAAGCTACTTGGCTCGTTTTTGAGCTCGAAAGGAAAAAATGTGTCGGATGCAAACCTATACGAGTTTGAAACAAAAGAAAAAGCTTTAGAATTTTCAAAAAGTATAGGCGTATTAAGTGAAACCAATGAAGATATAAGGTCTTTAAAAGAACTTATTGTGTATGGCTTAAAAGGTATGGCTGCATATTATGACCATGCAAGCGTGCTTGGCTTTGAAGATGAGTCAATTACAAGTTTTATGATAGATACGCTTGCACAATTAACCGAAAACTTAAGTCAAGATGAACTAATAAGCCTTGTTATGAAAACAGGTGAGTTTTCTGTAAAGACAATGGAACTTTTAGACAAAGCCAATACATCTACATACGGTAACCCAGAAATCACAAAAGTAAGCATAGGTACACGCAACAGACCAGGTATACTGATTTCCGGGCATGATTTAAAGGATATGGAAGAGTTGCTTGAGCAAACAAAAAACACTGGAGTGGATGTTTATACTCATGGCGAGATGCTTCCTGCAAATTATTATCCAAAGTTTAAAAAATACGATCATTTTGTAGGCAATTACGGTAATGCCTGGTGGTTGCAAACAAAAGAATTCGAATCTTTTAACGGACCGATCCTTATGACTACAAACTGCCTTGTGCCACCAAGAGATTCCTATAAAGACAGGGTATTTACAACAGGTGTGGTAGGCTATCCTGGATTAAAGCATATACCAGATAGGAAAGATGGCAGGCCAAAAGATTTTTCACCCATTATTGAGATGGCAAAAAAGTGCCCACCTCCAATTCAAATTGAAACAGGAACAATTGTAGGTGGTTTTGCGCACAATCAGGTGCTGGCTTTGGCAGACAAAGTGATAGAAGCAGTTAACTCTGGAGCAATAAAGAGGTTTGTTGTAATGGCAGGATGCGATGGCAGACACAATACAAGAAAATACTACACAAATCTGGCTGAAAGCCTGCCAAAAGATACTGTCATTTTAACAGCAGGTTGTGCAAAATATCGCTACAACAAACTAAATTTAGGTGACATAAACGGTATACCAAGGGTACTGGATGCAGGACAGTGCAATGACTCTTATTCTTTGGCTGTTATTGCTCTAAAGCTAAAAGAAGCATTTGGGCTTGACGATATTAATAAGCTTCCTATTTCTTACGATATAGCCTGGTATGAGCAAAAAGCTGTAACTGTTTTCTTAGCTTTGCTGTATTTGGGCGTAAAAGGCATAAGGCTGGGTCCAACGCTACCAGCATTTTTATCACCAAATGTAGCCAAGGTTATTGTTGAAAACTTTGATGTAAAGCCCATCGGAGAAGTCCAACAGGATTTAGAGCTTATTATGCAAGGAAAGTAAATTTTTTAGAAAGGAAGGCAAAAAGCCTTCCTTTTTTAGAGGTGAACAATGCTTGATTACAAACCAAAAGATAAATTTAGCAAACTCCTTGAAGCCTACCCAAACATACCTGATTACTTATACTCTAAAAATCCGCTCTATAAAATGCTTACAAATAAAGTAATCGTTCAGCTTATGGCACCAAGAGTGGATCTGGCTCATGTAGCTTCAAGGGGTGGTTACAGTTTTGAAGAATTTTTACAAATTATCGAAGATGGTATAAAAAGCGGTTTTGTAAATGATAAAAAATCTGCTGATACAAATACAAAAGAGCTCAAAGAAAAGCTAAAGGCTATATTAAAGCAAATTTACAATAAAGAAAATGTAGAAGAAGCAAAAAAACGCTTTAAAGATTTGATAGAAAAAGCTGATCCGGTGCTTATTGCAGTTGTTGAAAGTGAGTTAAAAAATGAAGGCTACACAACAGACGATCTTATGAAAGCCTGCGATATACATATGGAGTTATTTAAAGAGCAAATCTCAAGTTCAAGAAAGCGCATTGACAAAAATCATCCTCTCTACAGGCTTATAAAAGATCACGATGCAATTATGATGTATATGGAAAATGGTTTTAATTTAGCAAATACTTTAAAAAACTATCAAAATTATGCTTCAGCCCAAAGCTTAATTGAACGGCTAAAGCAGATTATAAAACTGCAAAAACAAGCAGAAGACAATCACAACACGCGCCAGGAAAATACGCTGTTTCCTGTAATAGAAAAATATGGAGTAGAAGAACCTCCATCTATAATGTGGCAGGACCACTACAATATGAAGCAAGCAAGAAACCGCATAGAAAAATTGCTTGATAATCACGAAACTATTGATTATGAAGATTTTGTGGACCGCTTGGTTTCAAATTACAGGTATATGCTTGAGACATTTGCGCTTCATACAAAAAAAGAACAGGAAATTTTATACAATGTGGCTCTTGATATGTTATCCGATAAAGACTGGGCTGATATTAAAAGTGAATCCGATGAGCTTGGCTACTTTGAGCTACCAAAGGAGGTACAAGATGAATGAATCAACCTTAGAGCTTTTTGATGATTTAGATATCAAAGTTTTACTTAGGGTTTTAGATAACCTGCCATGCGATGTATCATTTGTGGATAAAGACGATAATGTAGTATATTTCAACTTACCGCGCGAGGGTAGAACATTTGCAAGAACAAAATTGGATATTGGCAGAAAGGTTCAAAAATGCCATCCGCCAAAAAGTTTACACTTAGTGCAAAAAATTCTTGATGATTTTAGAGCAAAAAAGAGAAAATCAGCAGATTTTTGGATTAATTTTGAAGGTAGGTTTTTATATATAAGATATTTTCCCGTTTACGATGAAAATGGTGATTATTATGGAACACTGGAAGTTATGCAGGATGTAAAAGAAATTCAAAAATTGCAGGGAGAAAAGAGGCTATTAGACGAAGAAAATCCTGCGGTATAATTTAGTTAAAAAATTTTTAAATTTTTGGCATATGTCAATTGTTTATACTAAAAAATTGCTTATATTATGAGATAAACAATATGCGAAAGGGGGCAGTATGGGTTTTTTAGAGCGCTATTCTTTTTTTAAAAAATCTCAAAAAAATTCAAGCGGCTTTATTGAAGAAAGGCTGGAAGATAGGACATGGGAAAATGGTTATAGAAACAGGTTTTCTTATGACAAAATTGTCAGGAGCACACATGGTGTAAACTGCACAGGTTCTTGTAGTTGGCAAATATTTGTAAAAAACGGCATTATAACCTACGAGATACAACAAAATGACTACCCACAAACACAAGATGGCCTTCCTGAGTATGAGCCAAGAGGTTGTCCAAGTGGAGCAAGTTACTCAAGTTACCTTTATAGCCCTCACCGCATAAAATATCCAATGATAAGAAGCGAATTGTTAAAACTCTATAGACAAAAAAGAAAGACACTTAATCCAGTGGAAGCATGGAAAGCTATTGTTGAATCAGACAATAGTAAAATCTACAAACAAAAAAGAGGTTTAGGCGGTTTTGTAAGAGTAAGTTTTGATGAAGCTTTAGAAATTATTGCTGCTGCAAATATATATACAATTAAAACATACGGTCCAGATAGAATTTTTGGCTTCAGTCCAATACCAGCTATGAGTATGGTGAGCTATGCATCTGGTGCTAGATACTTATCTTTAATCGGAGGAGCAGTAGGTAGTTTTTATGATTGGTATTGCGATTTACCACCGTCATCTCCTCAAGTATTTGGTGAGCAAACAGATGTGCCAGAATCTGCAGACTGGTATAATTCTACATATTTAGTGCTTTGGGGTTCCAATGTACCTCAAACCAGAAGGCCAGATGCTCACTTTTACACAGAAGTACGCTATAAGGGGACAAAAACTGTTGTCATATCGCCAGACTTTAGTGAAGCATCAAAGTTTGCCGATGTATGGGTTGCACCACGACCAGGCAGTGATGCTGCATTGGCACTAGCTATGGGTCATGTAATTTTTAAAGAATTCCATATTGACAATAGTTATGAGTATTTTAACAATTATGTAAAGCAATACAGCGATATGCCACATCTTGTGATTTTGCGCAATAAAGGTGATTATTTTGTTTCAGATAGATTTTTGAGAACATCTGATATAATTGATGATTCTTTGGAACAAGATGATTGGAAAACTGTTGTAATTGACAATAAAACCAATCAGACTGCAATAATTAATGGCAGTATAGGTTTTAGATACGAAAATAATGGCAAATGGAATTTGCATTTAAAAGACTCTTTAGCTAATAAAGATATAGACCCAAAACTTAGCCTCATTGACATAGCAAGTGATATAGTAGAAGTTGGTTTTGCTGATTTTACAAGCAATTCAATTATTAAAAGAAAAGTGCCGGCACTAAAAATTAACAAAAAAGGCAATCAATATATAGTAGCAAGTGTATTTGATCTATTAGCAGCTCACTATGGGATTGATAGAAACTTAAACGATTTAAATACGGCTAAAACTTACGATGATGATTGTGCATACACGCCAGCCTGGCAGGAAAAATTCACAGGCGTTAAAAAAGAAATTGTAATTAAAATTGCACGAGAGTTTGCTAAAAATGCTCTTTTAACAAAAGGTAAATCGATGGTTATAATTGGTGCTGGAGTTAATCATTACTATTATACCGATACAATTTATCGAAGCGTGATAAATATGCTTACAATGTGCGGCTGTATCGGTCAATCCGGCGGTGGGTGGGCTCATTATGTAGGTCAGGAAAAGGTAAGACCGCTTGCAGGATGGAGTGCGATTGCATTTGCGCTTGATTGGTATAGACCACCAAGGCAAATGAATTCAACTTCATTCTATTACTTTCATACAGATCAGTTTAGATACGAAGATGTAAAAATAGGTGATTTATTATCACCTTTGGCGGAAAATACATACAAGGACTATTCACCAGCTGATTTTAATGTAAAGGCTGTTAGAATGGGTTGGCTTCCAGCTACACCGTATTTGGATAAAAACCCAATAGAAATAATAAAAGACGCTCAAAGTCAAAATCTTGATCCAAAAGATTATTTAATAAACAACCTTAAAGAGTCCAGGATAAGATTTGCTTTTGAAGACCCAGATAATCCAGCAAATTTTGTGCGTAATATGTTTGTGTGGCGTTCAAATCTACTTGGAGCAAGCTCTAAAGGTCATGAGTATTTCCTGAAACATTTGCTTGGTACAAAATCTGGCGTTTTAGCAAAAGAAATTGATGAAAGCAAGCGTCCGAAAGAAATTGTATGGAGAAATTCAGTTGAAGGTAAACTTGATTTACTTGTAACGCTTGATTTTCGGATGTCTACCACATGTATTTATTCGGATATAGTTTTGCCTGCTGCAAGCTGGTACGAAAAGGAAGATCTAAGTACAACTGATATGCATCCATTTATACACCCTTTTTCCAAAGCTCTTGATCCTTTATGGGAAAGCAAAAATGATTGGGATATATTTAAAGAGCTTGCAAAAAAATTTTCAGAGCTTGCCAAAGATCATTTAGGTGTTCAAAAAGAATTGGTACTTTCACCCCTTATGCATGATACACCTGCAGAGCTTGGTCAAGCATTTGAACCAAAAGATTGGAAAGTAGACAACACAGAGATTATTCCAGGTAAAAATTTTCCTACGATAAGCATTATTGAGAGGGATTATCCGAATGTTTACAAGCAGTATACAAGACTTGGCCCATTGTTAGAAAAACTTGGCAATGGTGCAAAAGGTGTAAGATGGGATACAAAAGAAGAAGTTGAGTATTTAAAAAAGCTAAATGGTGAAATTGATAATAAAACTAAGATAGAAAACGCCAAAGAAGTATGCGAGGCGATTTTAGAGTTAGCACCCGAAACAAATGCAAAAGTATCGCATAAAGCATTTGATAATTTATCTTTAAAAACAGGCAGCTTGCACAACAATATAAGGCCACCAATTGATTACAGCTTAAGATTTGTTGATTTACAAATCCAACCTCGAAGGACAGTTACTTCGCCTATCTGGAGTGGTATTGAGTCAAAAGAAATACCATATAGCGCTAATTATCAGAATGTACATGAGTTTATACCATGGCGAACACTAACAGGTAGAATTCAGTTTTATCAGGATCACAAGTGGATGCAGCTATTTGGTGAAAACTTTGCAGTTTATAAGCCTTTAGTTGATGCAAAATCTTTATCAAATATAAACAAAGAAGACAATACGCTTACACTAAAATGGAGTACAGCTCATCAAAAGTTTGGGATACACTCAACATATGTAGATTTGCTAACATTACAGACGCTTTCAAGAGGTGGGCCGCATATATGGATAAGTGAGTCTGATGCTAAAATTTTAGGTTTAAAAGACAATGATTGGGTTGAAGCATTCAATAAAAATGGTGTTGTGCTAGCAAGGGCAGTTGTAAGCCAAAGAATACCAAAAGGCAGTGCTTTTATGTATCATGCTCAAGATAAAGTTATAAATACACCAATCTCAGAAAGAACCAAAAACCGTGGCGGTGTGCACAATAGCGTGATCAAAATACTGCTAAATCCGCTTCATATGATAGGAGGCTATGCCCAGCTATCTTATTCTTTTAATTACTACGGGACTGTAGGTTCGAACAGAGATGATTTTGTTGTTGTAAGAAAGTTGCAAAAACCTACATGGTCTAAAAAAACAACAATCGCAAGGGGGCAATTATGAAGGTAAAGGCTCAGCTTTCAATGGTGCTAAATTTGGATAAGTGTATTGGCTGCCATACCTGTTCTGTAACATGCAAGAATGTGTGGACAAAAAGGGAAGGGCTTGAATATGCATGGTTTAATAATGTAGAAACAAAGCCAGGCATAGGATATCCCAAAGATTGGGAAAACCAATCAAAATACAAAGGTGGATGGAAACTTGAAAACAATGAATTAAAACTAAACCTTGGATCAAAAACTTCGATTTTGTTAAATATATTTGCAAACCCTAATCTGCCAAAATTAAAGGACTACTATGAGCCTTTCGAGTTTGATTACGAGTATTTGAAATTATCAAACGAAGAGTATTTTCCTTCTCTAAAACCAATATCAGCTATTACGAAAAAAGAGATAGAAATAGAATGGGGTCCAAACTGGGAAGATGACCTTGGCGGTGAATTTGAAAATCGCTCAAAAGATTATAACTTTGAAAACTTGCAAAAAGAGATTTATTCAGAATTTGAAAATACATTTATGATGTATCTGCCAAGGCTTTGCAATCATTGCTTAAACCCAGCTTGCGTTGCAAGCTGTCCGTCTGCTGCCATATACAAAAGGGATGAAGATGGTATTGTTTTGATTGACCAAAATAAATGTAGAGGCTGGCGCATGTGCGTAAGTGCATGTCCATATAAAAAGATTTACTTCAATTACAAAACAGGAAAGTCAGAAAAATGTATATTATGCTACCCAAGGCTTGAAGTAGGAAAACCTACAGTATGCAGCGAGTCTTGTGTTGGAAAGATTCGCTATATTGGTGTTTTGCTATACGATCAGGATAAAATCGAACAAATTGCAAAGACTCAAAACAAACAAGATTTGTATGAAGCGCAGCTAAGTGTCTTTTTAGATCCTTTTGATGAAAATGTCATAAAGCAAGCCAGAAAAGATGGTATACCAGAAAATTTTATAGAAGCCGCACAGAACTCACCTGTCTACAAGATGGTGGTTGAATGGAAAATTGCTTTTGGTCTACATGTGGAATTTAGAACACTACCAATGAATTTTTATATACCGCCACTGTCGCCAATTGTAAACAAAACTGAGTTATTTCAAAGTGATGAAGTTTTTGGCAATATT
This sequence comes from Desulfurella sp., assembly GCF_023256235.1. Taxonomy (NCBI): domain Bacteria; kingdom Pseudomonadati; phylum Campylobacterota; class Desulfurellia; order Desulfurellales; family Desulfurellaceae; genus Desulfurella; species Desulfurella sp. Next base: position 13,715 of record NZ_JAGDWY010000033.1, on the reverse strand, counting down.
GAAGACTTAAGCTTGCCTGTTGATTATTTAGCAAATCTTTTGTGTGCTTCAAATAGAAAACCAATAGTATCAGCATTAAAAAAACTTATGGCTTTGAGGGCATTTTTTAGGAAAAAGAATGTAGAAGGTATAACTGATGACGATGTGCTAAAACAAGCGGGATTAAGCATAAATCAAGCTCAAGATATGTATAGATATTTAGCTATTGCAAAATATGAAGATAGGTATGTTATACCAACACTTCACAGTGAATTTCACCAGGATAATTTTAAAAAACAAGGCACTGTTGGCTTTTTAAATAATAATTTTGGAGGCTAGTAATGAACGATATTAAAGGGACACCCGCTCAGGGTTTATTCGGCGCAACTCTGGGATTTTTTTTCGGCTTTGCTGCTGTTGCACTTTTTGGACCAACTGCTGCTAAATTCAAAGACATTTTGAACTTAACACCCCAGATGGTAGGTCTGCTTGTTGCAATGCCTGCTTTATCTGGATCACTTCTTAGAATACCATTTTCTGCATGGGTAGATACAACAGGTGGCAGAAAACCGTTTTTGATTTTAATGTTGATTGCTATTATTGGACTTTTAGGTTTATCAATTGTTATATACATGGTTATGTTTAATAACTTAAGAAGCGGTGTGTATGAGCTTTTATTGTTGTTTGGGTTGCTCAGTGGAAGCGGTATTGCTACCTTTTCTGTTGGAATCAGTCAGGTTTCATACTGGTATCCGCAAAAAAAGCAAGGTTTTGCTTTGGGAACTTATGCTGGCGTTGGTAATCTAGCGCCTGGTATTTTCTCTTTTTTGTTACCAATAGCCCTACACAAACTGGGTTTATTCAACTCTTATCTTATCTGGTTAGGTTTTTTGGTAATAGGAACAATCTTGTACTATGCAACAGGTAAAAATGCGCCTTATTTTCAATTAAGACAAAAAGGATTGGATGAAAAAAAGGCCATTGAGCAAGCAAAAAGTTTAGGACAAGAACTCTTTCCATCAAAAAGCCTTGTTGAAAGTCTGACTTTGTCTGCTAAAAATTTTAATACATGGTTGCTTGTAATTTTATACTTTACCACATTCGGTGGTTTTGTTGCTTTAACTGCTTGGCTACCTACATATTGGAAGTCTTATTTTAATTTAAGCCTTGTATATGCTGGGCTATTGACTGCCACTTACTCTATTTTGACTTCTGCTATTCGTATAGCAGGCGGTGTTATTGCCGATAAAATAGGTGGTGCAAATACAGCAATTATTTCACTTGCGCTTATGGGTATTGGTGCTTTAGGTTTATTTTTAGCTAATTCAATCGGTTTTGCAATTTTATCAGAAATTATACTTGCAATAGGCATGGGAGTAAATAATGCAGCCGTATTTAAACTTGTGCCAAAACTCGTAAGCGACGCGGTTGGCGGGGCTGCTGGCTGGGTAGGTGGACTTGGTGCGTTTGGTGGTTTTGTTATACCGCCTATAATGGGGGAATTTGTTGCAGTATATAAAAGCGCTGGTTATGCAAAAGGGTTTATTGTGTTTGTTGTGCTTGCTGTAGTTTCAATTGCTATTGCATATTATTTAAAATTAAAAGCCAAAGCATAATAAAAAATGAAGACTTTAAAGTTTTTTAGTGTTTTGCTTTTATATCCAGGCGAAGAATTAACAAATCAAATTAGCGAATTTAGAGTATTTGCGGTTGAAAATAAGCTGGATTTTTTGATGCCACTTTTAGATTATATGGAAAAAATAGACATATTAGATCAGCAAAAACACTATACTTTTGTTTTTGATTTAACGCCATCTTGCAGTTTGTATTTACTTGAGCATTTTAAAGATGATAAAACAAAAGGGCAAAAGTTACTTGGTTTTATTGAAAAATACTCTAAGTTAGGCTTAAAACCACAACAAAATCATACACCTGATTTTTTGCCAATGTATTTAGAGTATTTATCTTTTCTTAAAAAAGAAGAAGTCTTGGAAGAAATTGCACCTTACAAGAGTATTCTGGAAAATATTTATAAAAAGCTACAAGAATTTGAAAGCCCATATTGTGTAATTTTTGAAGTGTTGAGTAAAAAGGAGGTTTTAGATGGACTACCTTAATTATTTTTTGTTTGGCATCTACCCTTATATTGTTTTAGCAATTTTTGTTTTTGGGAGTATTTTTAGGTTTGTTTATATGCCACTTGACTGGAAATCCAGCTCTAGTGAACTTTTAGAGAAAAATCAGCTAAGAGTTGCAAATAATCTTTTTCATATAGGAATACTTGCGCTCTTTTTAGGGCATTTGGGTGGACTATTGACACCACATTTTATTTTTGGTTTATTTGGTTTAACAGATAAAACGCATCAAATTATAGAAATATATGCTGGCTCAGTATCTGGCATAATTTGCATAGTAGGTGTGTTTTTGCTAATTATACGAAGATTTTTTAATGATTATATATACTATACATCTACAACAATGGATTTTGTTGTTTTGATATGGATTTTATTAACAGTTGCTGCAGGACTCATGAGTGTTCCTTATTCTTATCTGTTGGATAAGGATGGCCAATGGCTTGTTAAGTTTTCAGATTATGCCCAATCAATTGTCTTATTTAAAGCAAATGCATCAAACTATCTAAACGGTATACCTTTTATTTACAAGTTGCATATTTTTATGGGACTTACATTATTTTTACTTTTACCATTTAGTAGACTTGTACACGTATTTAGTGGCTTTAGTATAGTATTTTCTTATCCAAAAAGAGCAATGCAGATAGTAAGAAGATACAGTACTTATTAAATAATTACTGCAACAACCATATAATTGGTTGTTGCTTTTTTGTTAAATTTGTTCTACTTTGTATACTCTGCGTCTGAACCTCAAGAATATAAGCATTGAGCTGGCTATCATAATAATAAAACCAACAATTACAATATTTGAGCCGGGATCTTTTGCAACGCTTAATATAGTGATGTAACTTTCTTTAGCTTGATCAAAAATAATATTAATGGGGCCTAAATTTGCACTATCGCCAAGTTTTATCCATCCAGATGCACTGCCTTGAGGTAATTCTACATACAACAGAGCTATAGGTTTTGAATTGTAATAGCTCAAATTTGCTAGATAAAACTGAGCATTGTCAATAGATACAGGTTTGTGCAAATACAGCTGAACTCTGGAATTGTTTACGTTTAAAATAATAAAACTATCATGTGGGTTTAGCTGGTAGCTTGCTTGATAAAACCATATACCTTTGTGTATAAATGGATGGTTAACTGTTGTACTAAATGGTATCTTTTGGGTTGAATCAATAATGTATCCTGTAGTTTTGTACTCAGATGGTATATCTTTGTCCTGATAAAAACTTACAGTAAAATTTTTATTATAAACAGAAAAGGGTAAACTTAAATAGTTATTTCTGGTTATTACAATATTGCTTGATTTGTTTTGGGGGATTTCCATTATACCGCGAAACCCCCAAATGGAGCCAACCAGAGCGCCAAAAGCTACAATTAGTATGCCAAGGTGTATACCGTATACGGCAAATTTTCTAACTGGATATCTATAAGCTGCGATAAGATCATCTTTTTGTTGAATATAGAGTTTTTTAGATTTAAGTAAATTGATTAAATGTGTTTTTGCATCTTTTCTTTTGCTTTTAAAGATTTTATTTGGTGCTTTTGGGCTAAATAGTGCTTTTGTAGTTGGTATCATACTTAGCGTGCAAAGCACTAAATTTATTACAAACAATACAATTAGCAATAAAAACCATTTTGAGTAATACACGTTGTCTAAACCTAAATCTTTTAAAAATTTAACATTACCGGCAATTGTGCCTATTGCACTAAAGAAAGCTATCAAGCTAAGAAGAACAACTGTCAGTGTAAGACTTTTTAAAAAATTATATATTTTATCAATAAAAATATTAATTTGATCCATAGCTATGTAAACCTGGCAACACAAAATTTACACCGAGGTATGTAATAAGTACGCTTAAAAATCCAATTACACCCAAATAAGCCAAAAATCTTGCACTCTTTTTCTTTCTTGCAAAGTGTAAGTTTATTAAATATATAATCCATGTAATAAAACTCCATGTCTCTTTTGGGTCCCAGCTCCAATAGCCACCCCAGGCGTATTTTGCCCATATTGAACCAGTAATAATGCCTATTGTAAGCAGTACAAACCCAAACACAAGCGGTTTTTCAATCCATTCTTTGCTTGTATATGGCTTTAATATAAAGCTTAAAACAAATAACATTGTTGAAATTAATACCAAAAATACACTCCCTACTACCAGAGGGCTACTATGAGTTATGCTAACAATAACAGCTGTAAACATTAAGCTTAAAAGCCCACCAAACATTATTGAGCCAACAATTTTGTCAATGCGTTTTTGTGATGAGTACAAAACAAATGAGCTTGCTACAAAGTTTATGGCAAATGCAGCATATGCCAAAAATGAAGTTATAACATGCGCAACAAGCCAGTTGCTTTTAAGGGCTGGAATAAGTGGCTCTATATGTTGGCTAAATCCAGCTATAGATAATGCTAGAAGTGTTGTGCTTATAACAATTGAACTAAAAAGGACTATAAAACCAGAGGTTTTTTTTATCATCAGTGTTTGCAAAAAACCTAAACACAGCGTAAAAAAAACAAACGATTCAAATGCATTTGTAACAGGTAAATAATCATAGCCTTTTTGGTAAGTTTCAATGAATCTAAGTGTGAAATATAAAAACTCTACAAAAAACGCTAAAACAAATAAGCTTTTTCCAGCAACATCAAGACTTTTTTTGCCTACAATAAAACTTAAGATTAAAACAAAAGCACTTGCAATATAAACAAAATTAGAAATGGATAGAATATTGGAGTACATTCAAAACCTCTTAAATTTAATATTAAAAATCGTTTGCACTACTTTCGCCTCAATTTCATTATACAATTTTGAAGTAACTTTTCAATGATAAAATTATTGAGAAAAAAGTCAAAGCTTTCAAGAAAGCTTTGACTTTTTTGTGTTGTTTATTTATTCACCCATGCCAACGCCGCCTATCTGATTTGGATCAATTTTGCCATCTTTCATTCGTTGATTGTATATTGCCTGCAGAATCCTGAGACTTTGTTGAAGTTGAAATACACCATGCCAATGCGAATAATCTGGACCTTCCATTACAGCGCCCTGGCGCATCCTTCTGCCCTCATGGTGCCACATGTAATAGTATGTTCTAAATGCAGGATCAGCCCAGGGATCTTTCATCATTAAATGTTTCTTTTCTAAAGTATTAATCATTTCGCTTGCAGCGTGAGCGTACTTATTGTAAAGCTCTATTTGTTTGTCAGCTTGTGCCATGTAATTAGATGCAAATGAAGTAGTATGACAAGATGCGCATACCTGTAACATTTCTTTTCTTGCTTCTTGTGGACCTTTTGGGTTTCCAGCTAAAGGATTACCAGCTGTAAATTTACCTGTTTTCATGTATTCAAAAGCTGCAGTTTCGTAACCACCTGTCCTTTCTTTTGAAATTGGTGCCCATAGGTTCCACTTTAGTCTCATATCAATATTATGTGTTGGTTGCAATCCATTTACACCACTCATGTGACATGTAGCACATGTTGGTGCATTATAGTCATTTCCAGGTATCCATGCACCAGGAGGGCTATCCCAATGCCATTTGTCACCATGCGCTGCAAAAAGGGCACCATGAACTGAATTATCATAGACTTCTATGTCGGGGTGGTCAGGGCCTAAATGGCATGTTGCACAAGACGAAGGTTTTCTGGCCTGGGCTATAGAAAATTGATGGTTAAAATGACAGGATGCGCAATTTCCTACACCCCCGTCTGGATAGACATTACCTATACCATGACTTGGCCATGTGCCTTGAGTGGGTTCGTGGTTGGGACCCATTTTAATAATAGAGCCATGACATTGAGCGCAACCTGTAAGTAAAACCGCATCTTTATACTGTGGCATGCCCATATCTTCATGTGCCAATAATGCCTGATCTGGCTTTAGCGCAGCTATTTGGATAGCTGCTCTTGCGTGACCGCTTTCTTCAAACTCTTTAACTTCGTTTGGGTGGCATTTTGCACAGGTTTTTGGTGATACCATTTTGCTAACATAAATATTTGTGCCCTTTACGCCAGGACAATTTTGATTTGCCATAGGGTTTTCCTTTGAAACACCATGACAATCAATGCAGCTAACTCCAGCATGTGCCATTGAGCTTTTAGACCAATCCTGTACAATTGCAGGTGTTTTTTGTGCGTGACACTCTATGCATGTCGCAGCTTCTTTTGTTACACCTTTACCTTTTGACATGTTAATCTTTTCACTGTAGGCAATATTAGCATAGCGTAAATTTGAATTGTTTTGCGAAACGATTGGATTTTCAGCTATAATCTGGTTTTGAGATTTATTTGCTTGACTCAGAAACCAGCTTGCACTTCCAACAATAACCAAAAGAAACACTACACCTACAATTACCAATGTTTTTTTCATAAAACCCCCTTAAGACTTAGAAATGCTTTTAAATCCTTGTGTCCAACATTGCTGTGGCAGTCCACACATGATTGAGTAGTTGTTTTTGCAAAATAAGCCCTATGCGCTAAAAATGCTCTTTGATTTTGTAAAGATTCTTCTTTAAGATTGCTGTGACACTTCAGACAACCGCTATCGTAAACATATTTATTTGGATCTTTTAATTTTTGAGCCCAATTTATTTTTGAAGTATTGGTAAAAGTTTCAAAAAATACATCGTTAAGTCCGGTTTTAGCTTTCGTAAATAAATAATTTGGAAGACTATTGTGGGGCAGATGGCAATCAGTGCATTGAGCTTTAAAGCCAAATTGATTATTTCCGCCATGTACATCTAATGCGTATGACTGAACCATGGTTTGCATTGAGTGGCATGATGCGCAAAAATTTTCACCAGCTGTTTTTTCAACTCCAATGTAAGTTGCAAATGATAATAAAACACCAATTATTATACCAATTACAGCTATTGTAATAGCTTTTATAGGTCTGATTTGATTTTGCATAAATACCTCAAAATTACAATTTTTAAACGATATATCATAAATTTGCTGATAAAAAATTGATCTATGTCAATTTTTTTGTATTTTTTTAATTGTAATGTATTAAAAAAGTAATTATGTAATTAATAATCAACTAAAATGTAATTATATGATATTACATTTACCAATAATGTAATACTCTAAAGGAGGGGGAAAACATGTCTTTAAAGTCACGCACTTTTGTTTTATTTGCTTTTATTATTATTTTTAATTTATCGGCATGGGGTGCCTTTTTTTACCTTGTTAAACTAAACCCAATTCTTTCAAGTTTAGGTTTGCTTGCTTATTTTTTTGGTCTAAAGCATGCATTTGATGCAGACCATATAGCAGCTATTGATAATGTAACAAGAAAACTCAGACAGGATGACCAAAAACCAGTGGGTGTTGGTTTGTTTTTTTCCTTAGGTCATTCAACTGTTGTGATTTTGCTGTCTTTTGGTCTAATAATAGCTGCAAGGACAATTCAGACGCATATGGATTTTTTGAAAAACTTCGGAAATATTTTTGGAACTGTAGTTTCAGCGCTGTTTTTAACAATTATTGGGATTTTAAATCTGCTTGTCGTAAAAAGTCTTTATGATTTATCAAAAGAATACAGAAAAGGCAATATCAAACACGAAGAAATAGATGATTTGCTTAATAAACGTGGCTTAATGGGTAGATTTTTTGGTTTTTTGTACAAAAAAATAAACAAAAGCTACCAGATGTATCCTGTTGGATTTTTATTTGGGTTGGGTTTTGATACGGCAACAGAAGTTGCAGTGCTTGGTATTTCTGCAGCTTTAGCAAAAAACTCTCATATGCCAATCTGGAGTATACTTGTATTTCCATTTTTATTCACAGCAGGCATGAGCCTTATGGATAGTCTTGATGGTCTTGCAATGATGAAAGTCTATGATTGGGCTATGAATGATGTTATAAGAAAGTTGTTTTTTAATATATTTGTAACAGGAGCTAGCGTATTTGTAGCTTTGTTTGTAGGTACAATTGAGTGGATACAGGTATTATCTTCAGAGCTAAACTTAACATCACCTTTTTTTGTATTTGTTCAGAATATCCCTTTTAGTGAATTGGGTTTAAGTATTGTTGGGTTTTTAATATTAAGCTGGGTGTCAGCATACATTTATTACAAGAAAGCGCTTGCAAAGATTAAACTTAATTAGATCTTAAAGGTGATGTTATGAAGTATTCTATATTTTTAGGTTTGTTGTTTTTTTTAATTTTTTTGCAAAAGACAATGGCTATGAGTGTAGTCGGTAATTCTAACGTTAATCTTTATGGTTCAATTAAACAGTATTTTATCTGGGGAAATAATAATTATACACCGCCACCCCCAACCTATCCAGCAAACACTGCGTACAATGGTTTAAAAAATGGTAATCAGTTTACGGTATTTCAGACTTACACAGGCACAACAAAGCTTGGCTTGAATATTAAAAGTGACAGAGTTCAAGCAAACATAGAAAGCGATTTTGAATCTGATAATAATACATTGTGGCTATTAAAAGCGTATTTTAAATACCAGATAAATAATAATTTATCTTTGATAGTAGGTAATGCAAATATGGTTGGCGAGCTAAATACTTATTCAGATAATTATTACGCTATGCCAGGGTTTAACCAGACATGGCCCTTTGGAACAGATCAGATTAGACTTGATGGTAAATTTGAAACTGACAAGCTTATACTAAAGCCCACAGTTGCCTTAGAGCAGCTTAACCGTTTTTTTTTAACGGACGACGAAGCCAAATCAAAAAATATTTCAACAAAAATACCTGGTTTTGGTGCAAAGCTTGATATAGAATTTCCATTTTTAACTTCAAAAGCAAGGGTTTACTCATTTTTGGAAACACAACAAATCTATATTAATTCAAAATATTCGCATTGGCCTTATGTATACGGCAGTGGAGTAAGTTTGCCAATAAAAAATCTTACGCTTCAATCTGAGTTTGTTTATGGCAAAGGTGCAACAAACTATGTTGGGCTTATTGAATCAGGTGATACTCAAAGCGAAACTGAAGTGCCAAGCTGTTATTCAAGCGCAAATACAGCAAGGCGTTTTAGAGCTTACAACATAGAGGCAAATTATGCCATTAATGATTATTGTGGGTTGTATGGAGGTTTTGATAAACTCAATTTCATGAATGACCTAAATAGCTCAAACCAATCTATACAATCAGCTGACGGCAAGTTTTTAGGCATTAGCTATAACCTGACAAAATCCACTACGCTAAGATTAGAATACGATCTATTTTCTACACAATACTACAATCAATCAAAACATATAACAACGTCCAGAGCAAGACAGCTTTTTTTGAGTGCACAATATGATTTTTAGAAAAAAATCGTTACTTTTGTTCCAGCATTTAGCTTACTTTCGACTTTAATTTTTGCCTTGTGTAAATCTAAAATTTCTTTAACAAGGCTTAGGCCCAGACCTAAGCCTTCAATTGTTTTTGATCTTGAAGGATCCGCTCGATAAAATTTATCAAAAATTTTATCGAGCGCTTCTTTTTCTATACCAATTCCACTATCTATTATTTCAACAATTTTTTTAGATGCATCAATATTGATATCTATAATGCCAGATTCTTTATTATATTTTATTGAATTATCTATTAGATTTAAAAAAACTTCCGTTATAAGAGTTTCATCTGCCTCTATAAAAAAAGTTTCTCCATTAATTTTTAAACCAATATTTCTTTTATCCAATTGTTGTTTTGAAAGAAAGATAGATTTTTTGATTATTTCTTTTATGTCGCAAGTTTTCTTTTCTAAAAGTTTTGTATTTTCTATTGAAATTAGTTTTAAAAGTGTATCTATAATATTTTTCATGTGTAGAGCACTATTTTTTATTTGATCTATTGTATTTATATAATCATCTATCTTTCGCTGTTTTCTTAAAGCCATTTCTGTTTCCATAAGTATTACACTTAAAGGTGTTTTTAATTCATGAGAAACATCTGCTACAAATTGTTTTTGTTTATTAAAAACATTGTCCAATCTTGCAAATGTTTTGTTAAACGCTATTGCTAGTGGTTTTAACTCATTGGCTACATTTTCATCAATATGACTTTTTGATAGGTTGGATTCTGAAAGTTTGCTTATCGTTAAAGATATTTTTTTGAGTGGCTTTAACATGGCATTTACTACGATTAAACCACCAAAAGCACTCAAGATTATTGCCACCACAATAGCTATAGAAAGGATACCAAGGTAGGTTTGAAGCAAGTCAATTTTGTCATCAATATCTTGTGCGCACTCAATTGTAAATTGCTTACTGTTTATTTTGAAGCTAAAAGGTACTATACGAACTGGTTCATTTTTAAAATTAACAGTTTTAATTTCTGTCACAACTGGGAGGCTTTCGCCATTAAGCGATGCAGATTTTTCTACAATTTTTGAACCTTGTATAATTTGAAAATAATGTTTTGAATGTTTTGAATATTCTTTTAATATTTCATCGGAAAATTTAAAATTAATACCTTTGTCTTCGCTAAGGAGTGTTGCAATAGCTTTTGCTTTTGTCATTAGAGCGTTATCTATTGATTTTAATACTATGTCTTCAAGGCTAAAGTATAAAAATACACCAAGTATGCCAAAGATTACAAACGATATTGCGCAATAATATACAAATAGCCTAAATTTTATAGAATTCACTCTTTTAAAGCGTATCCCATGCCACGAATTGTATGAATTAGCTTTTTATCAAAATTTCTATCAATTTTATTTCTAATTCTATTTATAAATACATCTATAATATTGCTATCTAAATCAAATTCTTCATTGTATAGATGTTCAATTATATTTGAGCGACTGATAACTTTATTTTTATTTACAGCCAAATATTCAAGTAGGGCGTATTCTTTTGCAGAAAGATCAATTTGTATATTTGCCCTTTTGACAGTTTTTTTTGCTGTATCAATTTCAAGATTATCAATTATTATTATTGGACTTGAAGTTGCATACCTGCGCCTTATAATCGCTTTAGTGCGAGACAATAATTCTTCAAAAGAAAAAGGTTTTGTAAGATAATCATCCGATCCACTATCTAAACCAAGCACTTTATCTTTTATTGTATCCTTGGCAGTAAGCATAATTACTGGCGTTGAATTGTTTTGTTCTCTCAGTTTTTTTAGAATAGTTATTCCATCGATTACAGGAAGCATAATATCAAGTACTATGCAATCGTATATATTGTTTTGTGCAAAAAAAAGGCCATCTTCACCGTCGTATGCTACATCAACAGCAAAACCTTCTTCTTCAAATCCTTGTTTTATCAAATTAGCCAGAGTTTTTTCATCTTCAACAATTAAAATTCTCATTTTTGTCATAATAACCCATCTTTTTTTATTTTTCAAGAAAAAAAGGGGACAGGCGTCCCCAAAAAACAATTAATCGTTTTCTTCAATGCCTTCTTTTTGAGAGTCTGTCTGGTCTTTTTCAATTTTTAAAATTTTGGCATTTTTTGCATCAACTTTAACTTCATGAATCTGGTTGTTTGATGCAATTTCTATTCCCCATACTAAATAGCCATCCTCGTTTTCTAACCCTGCTTTAATGACTTGACCTGGTTGTGCCTTTAGTGCACTTGCAACAGCTTGATCGATATTAACACTAGCTAGGTTTGCATAGTTGGCCTCATTGTCTTGAGTAATTTTGATTGAACCATTTAGTTGAGAGCTAGCTGTTGCAATACCTGCTGCAGATGTAGCAAGTAATAAACCTCCAAGAGCCAAAGCCGCTAATTTTTTTGTGTTTTTCATAAACACACCTCCATTTTAAATCTTAAAATACACTATACTTATGCAACATTAACAGAATATGAACGCTTAAAATTTATAATTTTTTGCAAAGCGAAAAAAGTCTCTATTCGATTTGTGGCTTGTCATTCTGAGTCTGATAAGACGAAGAATCTCATTTGATTAAGTAGTGGTAGGGGATTCTTCGCTTGCGCTCAGAATGACGCGCTAACGCTTGCCAATGACACTAACTTCGCTTCGCTTGGCGCACTCGCTGCTCCATTCGTCATTCTGAGTCTGGCAAGACGAAGAATCTCAGTGCTTAAAAAAATGGGTTCTGTCAAGCTAAAAGCACTTTTAGCTTGAAATTCGCATTAAATTATCGCAAAAACAGCTAAATAAACGGAAACATTTATAGCGGTAATTATTATTGAATATTTAAAAAACTCAAAAGAAGTGATGGTTTGATTTGTGTATTTTTCTAAATTTTGAGCAACTATAATATTGCTTGCAGCACCAAGCAAGAAAATATTTCCAGCAATTGAACTTGCAACAGATAAAGCAAGATATGGTTGCCAGCTTAAATGATAAGATGAAAAAACCTGCAGATAAAGCGTTACGAGAGGAACATTTGAAACAAATTGACTGGCGATTGTTGTGAGAGCAAATATGACATATGTTGAGGTTAAGTTAATATGTGAGCTTAAAATGTAATCCTGTAAAATATTTGAATTCCAGAAAGCTTTTATTAGAATAAAAAGTCCAATAAAAAAAACCAGTGTTTTATAATCAACATTCTTTATAATTGTAAATCTTTTTTTATGTAAAAGGACAATTGTAGCAGGTATTAATGAAATATAAATCAAAGGCATATCTTCAATAAAAAAAGCCTTTAAAAAAACTAAAAATACCAAAACAACAATTGCGTAAATTGAAAGCACAGCAAGATTTTTGTCATTTAATTTTACAATTTTATTTTGCGGGTATAGAGTTTTTTGTTCAAAACTAAATTTAGCATACAAAAAAAGCAAAACTAAATTGAGAATTGTTGGCAAAACAAGGTACTTAGAGTACAAAAGAAATGGATTTACTGACATATGGCTTACAATTAATATATTTTGTGGACTTCCTATGGGGCTTGCGCATGCACCAATTGTTATTGCAAGCATGCTTACAAGGAGTAGTTTTTTTACATTAACTTGCAAAGTTTTTGCAAATGTAAGAATAATTGGAGCTACAATTGCAGCAATGGTATCGTTCATTAAAAAGGCACTGCTTACAGCGCAAAATAAAATTACAAATAGAAGTAAGCTGTCAATATTTTTAATATATTTCAAAGTATAGTTGGTAAAAAACTTTGCAAGGCCACTTTTTTCTATAGATACACCAATACAAAACATACCAAACAAAAAAAATATTACATCAAAATTTATTGAATAAAATGCTACCTTTAAACTGATTTGATTTGTAATAATACAAAGAAACGCAGCAATAATTGCAATTTGCCAGATATGTATAGTAAATTTGCCTATTTTTTTAACTAAACTTAAGGCAAATACACAAATAATTAAAAAAGCTGGTATGTAGTGCAAATCTTATTTATCTTTTTCAATGTAGTCTTTTACCCATTCAATTTCAACATCTTTTGGTGCCTTTGATTCAACAATTGCCTTTGCCTGTTCTTCATCTATGCAGTACTCACTGATACCAAAAGCCTCGCATGTCAAATGTAATTTATCATTTTCTTTTTTTACTTTCGCAATAACTTTTTCTTTCATTTTTTATGCCTCCATTTTTTGCTTTTAGTATACGCTATATTGTTAAAAATTTCAATATAAATTGTTTTTAAAAAGATTTTTTATTTTTTTTATTAAATTCCCTTCTCACCTCTTGACAAACTCACAAATTTAG
>NZ_JAGDWY010000032.1:5881-8875 GCF_023256235.1 Desulfurella sp. | reverse complement strand
GAGGGTAATGCCCGAAGAATAGCACCACTTTATATATGGTACTAAGTAGATCCTTCACATGCGTTCAGGATGACTAGCTTCGCTAACGCTTCAGGATGACTGACTTCGTTGCACTCAGGATGACTAAAGAACTTATTGTCTGTAGCCTTGACAAACGCCATTTGTTTGGTTTATACTCAAGTGATTTATTGTGTTTTTTGATTTGGTAAATCGCGGTGTTGGAGTGGAAAAGCCTAAAAACATTTTTATAGACTGCACAGCTACTTACTACACAGGATTAAATACCGGTATTCAAAGAGTGGTAAGAAATATAATTGCGCGGGTAGATTATATTGAAGCTAATTTTGGTATAAAGTGCACGCCCGTTATTTTAAAAGAAGGCCAATTTATATCCATATCCAAAGAAGATTTGCTAAATAAAAAACCAGACCCAAAAGTTTTAAAGGTAAAAGTTTTGCTGTCAAAAATCCTACCTTCAAAAGTTTATTTTTTTGCTAAAAATTTATATGGAAGGCTTTTTTTATTTTTTGCAAAACCTTCAATTAAAGCTAACCCAATAGTTCCTCAAAAAGGAGATATTATTCTTGGAATTGATGTTTTTTTGGAGCTTGGGTTGTTTGAGGCTATTAAAAAATACAAAAGGCAATTTGACATTTTTTTTATACTGCTGGTTTACGATATTATACCATTAATGTTTCCAAAATATTATAGAGATCAAACTCCAAAAAAATTCAAAGCAAATTTTAAAAAAACTGATGTTTTTGATGCTATTGTTACAACATCTTATGCAAATGTGTATCAAATAAAAAAATTAAGCGAAAATGAATTTAGCGGAATTTCAAAAAAACTCACAGGTGTATTTAGCTTGGGAAGCGATATAAAACCATTAACACAATCAGTAAATCACAATGAACACATTGAAGATATTGTTAAAAATTCGAAGATATTTCTTATGGTAGGCACGCTTGAACCAAGAAAAAACCACGACTTTGTATTAGATGCTTTTGAAAAGATATGGGAAAATGATTTATCAAAAAAACTTGTTATAGTAGGCAGAATTGGCTGGTTATGCGAAAATACCCTAAAAAGGATTAGATCTTCAAAATATTACAATAAGAATCTTTTTATGTTTAACTTTTTAAACGATGAAGATCTTTCTTATTTATACAAAAATGCAGCTGCAGTAATTGTAGCTTCTGTAATAGAAGGTTTTGGTTTGCCTTTGGCAGAGGCAATGTATTACAATGTGCCTGTGATTGCAAGCGATATTGATGTTTTTAGAGAAATAGGTGGAAGCTACCCTATATATTTTAATCTTTCAAGCATTGATAGTTTAGTTGATGCAATAAATAACGTAAAACCCCCAGCTGACAAAACGCAAACTATAAAACTTACAACATGGGACGACTCAGCCACTCAGCTAATAGATAAAACTCTAATTTTATATAATCAACTAAAAACAAATTCGGAGGCATTTAATGAAAAAAGCACTGATAACAGGCATTAGAGGTCAAGATGGCGCATATCTTGCAAAGCTTTTGCTGGAAAAAGGCTACAAGGTATACGGAGCAGACAGACGCAGCGGTGATTCTGGCAACTGGAGGCTAAAAGAGCTTGACATAGAGCAGGATGTAGAAATTATCTATATGGATCTTTTAGAGCTTACGAACATCCGCCATGTAATATCAAAAATCATGCCAGATGAAGTGTATAACTTGGCAGCACAAAGCTTTGTAGGTGTATCGTTTGAACAGCCGATACTAACAGCAGATATTGACGCAATAGGTGTTTTAAGACTGCTTGAGTCACTAAGAGATATAAAACCGGACACAAAGTTTTATCAGGCATCTACTTCAGAGATGTTTGGCAAAGTAAGGGAGATTCCTCAAACAGAAAACACACCTTTTTATCCCAGAAGCCCATATGCGGTATCCAAAGTTTTTGCGCACTATATAAGCGTAAACTATAGAGAAGCCTATAATATGTTTACAGCCTGCGGTATACTGTTTAACCACGAATCAGAGCTAAGAGGTCTTGAATTTGTAACAAGGAAAACCACATATGCCATAGCTCGCATAAAGCATGGTCTGCAGGATAAACTTGTCCTTGGCAACCTTGACTCAAAAAGAGACTGGGGCTATGCGCCAGAGTATGTATATGGTATGTATCTTATGCTTCAGCAGGATAAACCTGATGATTATGTTCTTGCAACGGGTGAAACGCACACAATAAGAGAATTTGTGGAAAAAGCATTTGAAATAGCAGGTTTTGATATAGAATGGTCTGGAGAAGGCATTGCTTCCAAAGGCATAGACAAAAGGACTGGAAAAGTATTGGTAGAAGTATCAAAAGATTTCTACAGACCATCAGAAGTAGAGCTCTTAATTGGCAATCCACAAAAAGCAAAAGAAAAATTAGGATGGCAATCAAATACAAAATTTGATAAATTGGTACAGATTATGATGGAAGCTGATCTAAAAAGAATTGAAAGAGAATTTAAATGACATTGAAAAACCCAAATGTATCAAGTTCAATTAAATATAGGCCAGATGTAGATGGATTAAGAGCTATTGCGGTTTTAGCAGTAATTTTATACCATGCAAATTTAATGTTGTTTTCTGGCGGCTATATTGGTGTCGATATTTTCTTTGTGATTTCTGGTTACTTAATTACATCTATAACGGTAAATGAACTTAACAAAGATAAATTCACTTTCATAAATTTTTACATAAGAAGGGTTAAAAGATTATTTCCTGCATTATTTACACTTATTATAGCTACTTTTATTTTTGGTTATTTTTACTTATTACCTGACAACTATAAAACTTTGGGTTTTTCCTCAATGTTTACTGTATTTTACCTGTCAAATATTTATTTTATGAGGTTAAAAGGTGGATACTTTGCTCCAGATGTAGATTCTTTGCCACTTATACATACATGGTCTTTAGGCGTTGAAGAGCAGTATTATTTATTCTACCCTGCTTTTTTGGTAAT
>NZ_JAGDWY010000032.1:2813-5871 GCF_023256235.1 Desulfurella sp. | reverse complement strand
AACGCTACGCGCTATGGGTTAGCATTGCGTTGGTGGCTTCTTTTATTTTAAATATTTACCTTGTAAAAGTTGATCCTGAGGCTGATTTTTACCTATTTTTCACTAGAATTTGGGAATTTGCTTTTGGTGGACTTGTGGCACTTGGGGCTTTTCCCAGATTGAATAGTAATATATTTGGCAAAATATTAGCATGGATTGGTTTGATATTTATTTTAACAGCTGTTTTTTTGTTTAAAAAAACCACGCCATTTCCTGGATATGCTGCACTTTTACCAGCTATTGGTGCTTTATTAATTATTTATGCAAATACCTATTCTGAGAATTGTTTAAAAAGGTTACTTTCTACAAAAAGTTTTGTGTTTGTAGGTCTTTTGTCTTACTCTCTTTATTTATGGCATTGGCCTATATTATCTGCTTATAGGTATTTTGCGCCAGTTTTACCTCAAAACATTGATGATTTATTGCTCATTTCAGCTTTGGTATTAACATTTGTTTTATCTTATCTATCTTATAGGTTTATTGAAACACCAATAAGATTAAAAGACTTTAAATCCAACCCAAAAAAATTATTTATTCCAATTTTTGCTGTGATGATTCTCATTGCTTCTTTTGGATATTATTTAGAATACCATGATGGACTACCAGGCAGGTACCCAAAAGAACTTCAAAAAATTATTAGCGCCCCAACAGACAAAAATCTTGAAGATTCTAAATATATGGATTTAAAGCCTAATGAAGTCGCCTGGGATAAGTATCCAACGCTTGGTGATCAAAATGCCCCTCACTATACTTTTGTAGTTATGGGCGATTCTCACGCAGATGCATTATCACCTGGATTTAGTTTGCTTGCAAAACAACTTGGCATAAAAGGCAAATTGCTTGCAGCAAGCGGTAATCCACCATTATTTGGTGTGAATTGGGGAAGTGATGACACACTTTCTCAGGTAAAAGCAAAATATTTAGAATTAATAAAAGCTCATCCTCACATTAAAGAAGTATTTTTAGTGGCAAGGTGGGGAATTTACGCAAATGGTTATGGCTATATTTATAAAGATGGACAATTTGTTGATAATCCAGAAGAATCTTTGGCTTTATGGGACAAGGACTCAAAAACGCACGATAATATATCAAACAACCCAAAGGTTCTTGAAAGAGGTTTAATTAGAACACTTAAAGTGTTTCATGAGATGAACATTAAAGTATATGTTGTCTCAGATGTTCCAGAGATTGGCTGGAATGTACCTGAAACGCTATCAAAGCTTTATATACTGCGAGGCATTCATACAAGAAAAATAACCGCTCCTACATATTCTGACTATCTTAAAAGGCAAAAACCGGTTTTTAATGCTTTTAAAGAAGCAGAAAAATATTATAAATTTACACTAATAAATCCTGCAAAACATATGTGTATTGATGACAAGCCTTGTATAGTTTTAGACAAAAAAGGTTATCCACTGTATTTAGACACAAATCATCTGACTAATCACGGTGCCTATTATGTGGTAAAACATGATCCAGGTTTTGAGGAAGCTTTAAAAACACAATAATGATTTTTAAAAAAAATAATTTTACAAGAGCTATTTTATATCTAAAAAATAATGGATTTAGGATGTTTTTGGCTAAAATTTTGGAAAGATTCAATTTAATTGATCCATATAAATTGTGGATAAAAAAATTTGAACCCGATAAAAACACACTTAAGAAACAGAAAAGTTTCAAATTTTCTTGTAGCCCTAAAATTTCTATTGTTGTATCCACTTTTAATACACAGAAAAACACGCTGTTGAATGTGCTAAATTCTGTTACATCGCAAACTTACTCAAATTGGCAATTATGCATTGCAGATAGGCCTAATCGTAAGATAATAAAATTGCTTAAAACTCACTTATCGAAAGATAAACGTATAACAGTCAAATTTTTTAAAGAGAATCCCGGAATAGTTTATAATTTAAATAGAGCATTAAAGCTTGCAGATGGTGATTATATTGCGTTTTTAGACCAATTTGATACTTTAGCACCTTTTGCTTTGTATGAAATTGTAAAAGCTATAAATCAAAACCCTGATGCTGATTTTATCTACTCAGACGAAGATAAGATTTCAAAAAATGGTAGAAAAAGATTTGAACCACATTTTAAACCAGATTTTAGCCCAGATTTACTTAGAAGTTATAACTATATTGGTAATTTAATTGTGGTAAAAAAACAGTTGATTGATAAAGTGGGTATTTTTAGGGAAGGCTATGAGGCTTTTCACGATTATGATTTTATCCTCAGATGTGTAGAAAAAGCTAAAAAAATAATTCATATACCTAAAGTTTTGTATCATAAACGATTTGTAAATAAATTTGTGGATGAAAACAAAAAGTTGTATGCTCATGAAAATGGTAAAAATGCTTTAAGTGATCACCTCTCAAGGGTAGGCTTAAAAGGAAAGGTTGAAAATTTAGGTTTCTTGGGTTTTTACAAAATAAATTATGAAATTAGTAATTACCTAAAAATATCAATAATAATTCCAAACAAGGACCATAAGGATGATTTAAAAAAGTGTATAGAATCTATTTTAAAATCCACATATAATAATTACGAAATTATAATTGCTGAAAATAATACAACAAATAAATCAACACTTGAATATTATGAATATCTGCAAAAAACATACGATTTTATAAAGATTATTCGGTGGTCTAAGTCTAAAGAATTTAATTATTCTGAAATTAATAACTTTGCTGTATCGTATGCATCTGGAGATATTTTGCTTTTTTTAAACAATGATATTGAAATTATAAACAATAATTGGATGGAAGAAATGCTTATGTTTATACAAAGAGACGATGTGGGGGCAGTAGGTGCAAAACTTTTGTATCCAGATAATACTATACAGCATGCAGGTGTGATTATAGGTTTAGGTGGTGCCGCTGATCATTCTCATAGATATTTTCCTGCCCAATCAAATGGGTACTTTATGCGCCTCAAAGTTGTCCAGAATGTATCAGCGGTTACCGGTGCCTGTTTGATGACAAAAAAGTCTGTTTTTAATGAAGTTGGTGGTTTTGATGAA
>NZ_JAGDWY010000032.1:0-2580 GCF_023256235.1 Desulfurella sp. | reverse complement strand
TAGACTCTAAAGACCCTTATTATAATGTAAATTTAACATTACAACGTTTTGATTTTTCGGTAAATATATAGAATATGTGTTTTAAAAAATAATAAATCTTTTGTTGTATGCTAGATAGGTCAAATAATTTTGGAAAAAATAATTTTAAAAAAACTAGTAAATATATCAAAAATTTGATAAATTGGTGCAGATTATGATGGAAGCTGATCTAAAAAAGGATAAAATAAAATAATCAATAGATAAATTATGGCTGTTAAAAGAATTTTAATTGATTGCTCCGATACTTACACCTATAATTTACAAACCGGCATTCAAAGAGTAGTGCGTAACATTGTGTCGAGAACCGATTTAATGGAAAAAAAGTTAGGAGTATCTGTGGTTCCAGTGATTTTAACTAAATATGGATATGTAAATATAGAAAATTTCATTTCGCCATCGCTATCAGATATAACCAACAAGATAAGTTTTAAAAAGAAAATTAAATTTTATTTAAAAAATAAAAATGAAATTACCTATAATATTGTTCTTATGGTCGCATCTACCAGCCTTTAAAAAATTTTTTGATATATTTTATTAGTTCTGTATTTCACCAAAAAAATGCACTAACAATAAATAAAACTGATTTGTTACTTATAATTGATGCTTTTTGGCAGATTACTTACACTGAAAATAAACTTTTTTTTAAAATTCAAAAAAAATTAAAAAAAAAGGGTGGTAAAGTCGCTTACCTTATATATGATATAATACCGGTAACAAACAAAGAAGTGGTAAGTGATGCAATGGTTAATGTTTTTGAGAAAAGTTTTAATAAACTTATTAAATATGCAGATTTTTATATTACTATCTCAAGAAGCGAGCAAAGAAATATTGATAGCTATTTAAAATCACAAAAAATCAATAAACCAATAGAATATTTTTATCTAGGCGCGGATTTGCCAAAATGTGAAGAAAACGAATCAATTCAATCGGATATTGCCAAGATTATAAAAAATCCATATTTTCTTATTGTAGGTACAATTGAGCCAAGAAAGGGTCATAGTATTGTTATTGAAGCTTTTGAATATCTATGGAATGAGGGTTTTGGTGATTCACTGGTTATTGTTGGAAAGCCAGGTTGGGCAAGCCAGAAGCTATTTAATCATATTTTAAACTCCACCTATTACAATAACAAACTATTTATGTTTAATAATTGCAATGATAGTGAACTGAATTTTTTATACAATAATACTAAAGCACTCATTTTTGCCTCTCAAAGAGAAGGGTTTGGACTGCCACTGGTAGAAGCTATGCAATACAAAAAACCAATTATTGCAAGCGATATAGAAGTATTTAAAGAATTAAAAGATTTAAATGTACCTATAAGTATACAGATTAGCATAGGAGAACCGGCTCCTGAGATTACCCTTGATAAATATTTAGACGAAATTATAGCAATAATAAACGATAGCGGCTATGATTCAGCTAAAAATCAAAAATATGATAATGCAAAAAGTTCAGATACTGAAATTTTAAAAAATGAAACAGAATCAAGTCCTGCTTTAGTCGTTAAAATTGCCGAAACTTTATCTGTTCTACCTGGTGTAGAATCTATTCTTGCAGTTAAAGATGACGGCGAAGTGCTTTATTCTAAAGGCATAGAAGATACAGATTTTGAATCTGCTGATGCTTTATTTCTTTTTAATCAATCAAAAGAATTAGGCGATATATTAAATTTTAATAAATTAAAAAGTGCTATATGCGAAGCTAATAATTATAAAAAAATAATTATTAACAATAAAAATATTCTATATATCCTTAAAATTTCATCTGATGTGCCTGCTTTAAAAACCCAGATGGAAGCTATAAAATTGCTTAAAGAGAATTAAATTTCATTAATTATATAAAAATTTAAATTTATGAATGTAACAGACGATAAAAGTATAATATATAAGATTCTTAAAATTGCCGGAGTTGATGCTTGCGCAATATCGTCTTTAGATGGTGAAGTTTTACAGTTTGAGACTAACGATCCTGAAATACAATCGGAACAAGTCAATAGGGTATCTAGAGAAATAAGTAAATTATTTGCTTCATATTCAATTTCTTCTATTGAAATTTCTTCATTATATTTAAATTTTGATGACAGAAATATTATAGTTAACGGATTTGGTAGCGGATTCTTTTGCTAAAAGCGAAACAGCTTTTAATTCAATTTTAAATGAAAATTTAATGTCTGAAGGCGGAATAAATAGCAGTGAAGTAATCCCAAAGAATAAAATGGATGCTCTAAAAGATCTTTTTTCTGAAAATCTAGGACCTATATCTACCATAATTTTTGAAGAAAAACTTAAAGATTTAAACGAAAATGTAGATGCCTTTCATTTAGATAATGTTGAAAATTTAATAAACAATTTGGCGCAGGAAATAGAAAATAAGAAAGAAAGACTCAATTTTATTACTGCCGCGAATAAAATTATAAATTCGTAAGATAACAAAATAAAAATAAAAGTTTTAAAAATAAAATTTAAAAATCTTCCAAATGCCGGCGTGGCTCAGGGGTAGAGCAGCTGATTCGTAATCAGCGGGTCGTAGGTTCGATTC
>NZ_JAGDWY010000031.1:5153-6241 GCF_023256235.1 Desulfurella sp. | reverse complement strand
GTTCGTAAAACACAAGAATTTAAAGAAAGAAAAACATCTTATAATTTTATAGAGACATTAACTAAAGAAAAACAAGCTTTTTAGCCCAAAATCTCAAAAAAGCAACCATTTAACACCCTAATTTAACGCCATTTAACATATAACGCTGTAATTTGCCCAAAAAATGCCAAAAATTGCCAGATTCAGCCCAAAAAACCTTCGAAACTATTCGAAACTATGCTTTTTGCCTATTAAAGCCATAATATTTATATAGATTAAGCACAGAATAATATGAAACACCTAATCTATTGCAAATTTCTTGTATATTTATGCTTTTTTTATGCTTTTTGGCCACATACATCAGCACAGCCAGGTATTTTGACACTATGAAGTACTCACCAAACTTCTCTTTATATAGCCTAAAGCTCTCTTCTATGATATCTTCCTCGGGGATGTACTGCCTCACTATGCTCTCTACCTTCTTTATATATGGCTTTTGGTTTTTTAAAACTATCGCCGATATCTGGGTCAGCAATTTCTTAGGCAATTCTACTTTTAAGATACCATTTTCATATTTTGCTTTAATTTGTTCTTTATCAACATTGTCTGGCAAGAAGAAACTTCTTGTGAATGTCCCGTAATTGCGTTCAATCCTGTAATAATTATCTTTGGATTCTTTCTTTTCAAACTTGCGCTCACCAGATATAGTCAAAGTATTATCTTCTACTTTTACCTTTAAATCTTTTTCATTCATTCCGGGTACTTCTACTTCAATTTGAATACTACCATCAGTTTCGTAAATATCTACAGCTGGTAACCATTTTGAATCCTGCAAGCTAAAAGATGGCAAAACATCTTCAAACATTTTGTTGATTCTTTCTTGAAGCGTTGTTAATTCTTTAAAAGGTTCTAATGGTCTAAACATATCGCACCTCCAAATCTTTATTTTTTTCACTTTAAATATAATCCCTAATAAAAGATTGTCAAGTATAAAAATCTATACTTGACATTTTCATCTTAAATATTATATTAACAACAAAGGAATAGGAGGTAATTATGAGGGATCCTTACGAGGTCTTAGGCGTCAGCAAAAATGCTACAGATGAAGA
>NZ_JAGDWY010000031.1:0-5132 GCF_023256235.1 Desulfurella sp. | reverse complement strand
TTAGCAAGAAAATACCATCCAGATTTAAACCCAAACAATAAAGAAGCAGAAAAAAAATTTAAAGAAATTAATGAAGCATATTCTATTCTTTCAGATAAAGAAAAGAAAGCTCAGTACGATCAATTTGGATTTAGTGGCTTTAGTGGAGATAGCGGTAATCAGGATTTTGGCAATTATCGATATACTTACTATTCCAATAATGCGGATTTTGATATCGGTGATATTTTTAATCTCTTCAAAAGAGGCTCAAAAAGTTCAAGTGATTTTAGAGGGTTTGGAGGTTTTTCATTCTTCGACGATTTTCAAAGAGAAGATGCCGATGTTACATACACCATAACTTTAGACTTTGATCAAGCCCTAAAAGGCGATATTATTACATTAAATATTGATAATGAATTAGTAAAGGTCAAAATTCCCGCAGGCACAGTTGACGGCACCAAACTAAAAGTAAAAGGCAAGGGTAAAAAAACAGCTACAGGTAGAGGAGACTTACATCTAATAGTTAATGTAAAACCAGATCCAAATTTTTACATAAAAGATGGCAAACTGTACACAGATGTTGAAGTTCCACTTAAAACTGCGTTACTTGGCGGTAGCGTTGATGTTAAAACACCACAAGGGTATGTTACAATCAAAATACCAAAGGGTACTCAAACAAATACTGTATTTAAAATTCCAAATAAGGGTTTAAAAAATGATGCTTTATATGCAAGAGCTATTGTAAAAATTCCTCAAAACCTATCAAAAGAACAAGAAGAAATTTTAAGCAAGGCTTTATAGGAAGGAGAGATTTATGAGATTTAGAAAAGATGTATATAGCATTGGCATGTTTTGCAAAATTGTTGATATTCATCCTCAAACATTAAGAGAATATGAAAAAAGTGGAATAATAAAACCCAAAAGAACAAAGGGCAATGTAAGGTTTTTTACAGATGAAGACATTGAAGATGTTAGATTTATAAAAGAAATGACAAAAACTTTGGGCGTTAATTTAGCCGGTGTTGATATTATTATGAGATTAAGAAATCAGATAAAAGACTTAGAAAAACTCGTAGAAGAATTATACAAGCAAATTCAAGAATTAAATGCTAAAGAAAATACTACTTTGCCTGTTGTAAAAGAAGAGGCAAAAAAACCAAATGTTATAGAAATTAAAATAGAAACTTAGGAAAAAAACATTTTAAGCGAAGCAAATAAAATTGCTGCAAAAAGCAAATACTTTACCCACACAATTTCATTTAGAACCATATAACGCGCACCAAAACTTGAACCTATGGCGCTACCAATAGCTAAAACGAAACCGATTTTCCAATCTACCTGGTTATGGGCTGCAAAAATAAGCAGTGAGGCAATCGTATAAACCGCAATAATAGCAACTTTTGCCGCATTTGTTTTGACTATGTCAAATCCTTCCAAAAACATTAAAGCACTAATAAAGAAAAAACCTACGCCAGCTTGCAAAAAACCACCATAAAAACCAATAAAGAAAAAAGTTAAATAAGATAAAATGTTGCTTTTTTTTGTAGCTATCTGGTTTTTTTTCCATACATCCTTTTTTAAAACAATAAAACTACCCATTAAAATTATTAGTACAGCAGCAATTTTTTTTAATAAACTTTCATTTATCTGAACAACAACAAGTGTGCCACAGATTGCACCAAGTGTTGCTGGAATTGACAAAATGAAAGACCGCTTTAGAATATGAACTTTATTTTTTTTGAAACTATATGTAGCTGCTAAATTTTGAATTAAAATGGATACTCTATTGGTACCATTTGCAACATCGATACTTAATCCCAAAAACGTCAAAAGTGGTAGGGTTAACGTAGAACCACCACCTGCCATTACATTTAAAAAACCGGTAAGTACACCAACTAGAAATGTAAGTAAAACTTTTAAAATATCCACATATTTATTATAGATATTTAATTAATTATTGTCAAACTATTAGGTTTTGCTAAATAAATTGACATTTTGGTAAATCTTTAGTATTTTGGTTAACAGGAGGAATAATATGGAAGAATTTTCTAAAATTATTACAGAAATCAGACAAAAAAACCCTCTTGTTTACAATATAACGAATTTTGTAGTGACAAATATTAGCGCCAATGCATTATTAGCGCTAGGCGCAAGCCCAATTATGTCTTATGCTAAGCAAGAAGCTATAGATTTAATAAAAATAAGCTCTGCATTACTTATAAATATGGGCACACCTACACCGGATATAATAGAAACAATGCTAATTGCTGCAAAAGCAGCCAATAAAGGATCTATACCTGTAGTTTTTGACCCAGTTGGTGTTGGCGCAAGCAAATTTAGAAATGAGATTGCTCAAGAAATTTTATCTAAAGTCAAAACTGATATAATCAAAGGAAACGCTTCAGAAATTGCTAATTTATGTGGAGTAAATATACAAACAAAAGGAGTAGAATCCAACACTTATATAGAAAACATCGCAGACCTTGCAAAGGATTTAGCAAAAAAACACAATTGCATTGTATGTGCAACTGGCAAAACAGATATTGTTTCAGATGGTAATAAAGTGTATGCATGTGAAAACGGACATGAATTTTTAACTAAAATTACAGGTTCTGGTTGTATTTTGGGCTCGATTACTGCTGCAGCAGCTGGCGTTTGTAATGATTACTTAAAAGCTACAGTAGCTTCTTGTTTAATAGTTGGTATATCAGGAGAAATTGCCGCTTCAAAATCAAATTTACTTGGAAATTTTCAAGTTGAATTTTTTAATGCTCTATCTACTTTTGAACCAGAAAACTTTAAAAACGCATTGTATAAAGTATTGTGAAGTTAGGCATACACTTATCAATTGAGCATTCAATAATTCAATTACCTATTTTGTGCAAAACATATAAACTAGATTGTTTTCAATTTTTTACAAAAAGCCCTCGCAGATGGAGTCAAAAATTAATAGATGATGAAACTGCAAATGCTTTTAAGCAAAATATGTCCCTATACAATATAAACCCAGAAAATGCATTTATACATTGCTCTTACCTGATAAACCCAGCAAATCCTACATCTCAAACATACAACGAACTTGAAACCGAGTTTGAAAACGCATATAAGCTTGGAGTATATAATTTAGTTTTACATCCTGGCTCATGTAAAGGTCCAGATTGCTTGCAAAAAGTTGCACAAACCATAAAACCAATTTTAAGTCAATTTTCAGATATTACTCTTTTACTTGAAAATACAACACGTATAGGAAAAAATCTTTACTCCGATATTTCTGGAGTAGAACCTGTTATAAAGGAATTTGCAACAAATAGAGATGAAGCTTACTTTGTATCAAATCAAATAAAAAATATCTTAAAGCAAAACGATAATTCAAGTGTAGCGGTTCTTTATAGGAATAACAATTTATCAAAACTTTTTGAAGAATATTTTATGCAGTTTGGTATTGCTTATAAAAAAATCGGAGCTCACAAATTTTTTGATAAAAAAGAAATAAAAGACATATTAAGTTTTATTAAAATTGCGTATAACGAGAAAGATGATGTTTCTTTTATCCGTTCCATTGGAAATTTTGGAGGTATTGGCTTAAAAACAATAGATGACATTAAAAAGATAGCAATTGATTTAAATACAAACCTATTTATAGCAGCAAGCACACTCACGCAAAAAAAATATGCAAAAGTTGCTAGATTTATTGAATTTGTAAAAATTTTGCAAAAAAAACTTCAATTTGGTAATATTAGCGAGTGTTTAAAGTTTGTATTTGATGAAGTGTTTTCAGATAAAAACTTTTACAGGCAAGATGTAAGACAATCAAATATTGATGAACTTATTGAATTTGCAAAAAATATGGATATTGAATCTTTTATGGAAAATGCAAGCTTATATGATTACTCTCAAAGTATAGATGGAGAAAATAATTTATTTTTGCAAAATGTAAGTCTTATGACAATCCACGCAGCTAAAGGTTTAGAATTTGATCATGTTTTTATTGTTGGGCTAAATGAAGGTATTTTGCCTAGCTTATACCAAGATTCAGTTATAGAAGAAGAAAGACGCATAATGTATGTAGGTATTACAAGGGCTAAGAAAACTTTATATTTAAGTTATTATTTGTCTGATTTTCGAAATAATTTTATACCATCTCGCTTTTTAAAGGAAATAGCTATAAACAAAATTCAATTTAAAAGGTATAAGATTGGAGAAACCATTAACCATAAGGATTTTGGCAAAGGAATTATTTTGAATGTAAAAGAAAAACCATTAGAATTAAAAGTAAATTTTTTTAAGTATGGTTTAAAAATTTTAACAGAAAATGATATTTTTTAGGAGGCACAATGGCAGATAGTATTCAGGAAAGATTTACAAAACTTAATACGAATTTAGTTTTTCATAGTATTAGACTTTATAAACTCGAAGCTAACTTTGATGATGAAAAAATTAATGTTTCAATGGAAGAATCGAAAGTTTTTATTGACAAAAATGCATATTATCAGGTTATAGCAGATAATCATGTAAGAGTTTTTCAGGAATTTTTTTTTAAGGTAGCACTCCAAAATAACCCTGATGACGTTTTGATCAGGATTAATCCGGTTTACATTTTAGATTTCCAGGTAGGTGGTCCCATGGATGACGAGATTTTTAAGATTTTTGCTGATTCCACTGTTTTAGTTGATAGCTGGCCGTATTTTAGAGAAATTGTACAGTCTACATTGCTTAGGATGGGTTTGGCACCTGTGGTATTACCGCCAATAAATTTTAACCCGTTTGTAAATATTGATGCAAGCGCCAGCACAAAATAATAATAATATTGCTTTTGCAATTGACGGATCATCCGAATCGCTTAGTATGGCTTTTTTCAAAGATGAATCATTGATTGATTCTATCTTTATAGAAAAAGCCATACATTCTGTTGCAATTATTTCTACATTTGATGCTTTATTAAAAAAAAACAATTTGAATTTGTCCGATATCAAAAGCCTGTATGTAACAATTGGTCCTGGAAGATATAGTAGCCTTAGAGTTACACTTTCTACTATAAAAGGTTTGTTTTTTGGATTTTGTGGTCTAGTGTACTGCATAAATTCTATTGATTTAATAGCTGCAAATTGCTATAATAAAAACTCTATAGTGGTTATAAAAAAAACATCTAAAGG
>NZ_JAGDWY010000030.1:16919-20937 GCF_023256235.1 Desulfurella sp. | reverse complement strand
CTTTCTTCTTCCACAACTCCATTATCTATCCCATTATCCCAAAAACCCTTAACCCATCTTCGTCAAAAACCTCCAAAGTTTAGCTAAAATGCTTTACCTCTAAAAGCATAAACATTATCCAGAAGGCATCTTTTGTAATAATCTTTATCATTTTGCCCAAAAAGCTTAATTTAGTGACTGAATATTAATATAACACGTGACAAATGAAATTTGATAGTGTATATTGCCTTTTACGTATATTCGTCCTGTCGCAAAATTAGACAAAAAGAACAATAAGAAATACACAGCATATGAGCTTGTCCAATCTTACAACACGCCAAAAGGACCAAGGCAGGAAGTTATCTTGTATCTGGGAAGTTCAAACAAGTTAAGCGATCTTACCAAAGAGGAGTTCAAGCTTCTTGCCAAAAGAATACGTGATATACTATACAATCGCCCCCGACCTCTTTTTGGGTTTTCTCCCAAAATAGAAGAGTTAGCCGAATTTTACGCAGACACAATAATAAAGAAAAACAGAAACAGCAATACAGTTGATAATCATACTCTAGCGCAATTTACATCCGTTGGTATTGACAGCATAGAGCATTCAAAGGTAAGGACAATAGGAGCAGAATATATTATTTTAGAGGCTCTAAAATCTCTCAGTATAGATAGAATCCTAAAAGGACTCGGGTTTTCACAAAAAGAAATAAATACAACAATAGCTCTTATAACGGGCAAGCTCTTTGGAAACACATCAGAACGCTCCATCCATTCTTTCCTGCAAAATCAAAGCGCAATAGATGAGCTTTTAGACACAAACTTCAATAAACTTTCTTTGTCTAGTCTGTATAGAGTTCAAGACAAACTCTTCAATCAAAAAGAACAAATAGAATCTAAGCTCTATGAAAAAGAAAAAGATCTCTTTAATTTCCAAGAAACAATATTGCTGTTTGATATGACCAACTCTTATTTTGAAGGCAAAGCCTATACTGATTTAGCCCAATACGGCCACTCCAAAGAAAAAAGAACAGATTGTCCTTTGGCAAGTTTAGCCCTTGCTTTAAACCAATACGGCTTTCCTGTAAAAAGCTTTATATTCAAAGGCAATGTATCTGAACCCAAAACACTTTCTTCTATTATAGAAAGCATTACTATGGATGCTTCTATACAAAAGTGCATTGTGTTTGATGCTGGCTTTGCTACTACAGAAAATCTTTCTTACTTAAAAGAACACAACTACAAATACATAGTTGTATCAAGGGATATATCGCTAAAGCTCAAAGATATAGATTACAATGATTCAATAGATCTAAAAAACTACTCTTTAAAAGCCTACATAGAAAAACAAGACGATGAATCCTGCCTGTATGTAAAAAGCGATGCCAAAGAGCTAAAAGAAACTTCCATGATGGAGAAGTTTAAAGAGAAATTTGAGCTTTTCCTCTCAAACTTAAAATCAGGCCTTTCTAAAAAGAACTCAAGAAAAAGCTACAATGCCATAATGCAACGCCTTGGAGCGCTTAAAGAAAGATACATTAGAATTGCACGGTTTTATACAATAGAGGTAATAGCAGACAAATGTCAATTATCACGAAAATTGACCCGTTTTTTCACGAATTTTGACCCACCATTGTTTTTGATTAGCTCTCTTTATTCTTTCCAGTATTTTTAAAAAGTTCTCTCATTCTGTAGCTTTTGCCGCTTATTAAGAAAGGATAGCTATGGTGTAATAATCTATCTAGGATAGCTGATGCTACAACATCATCTCCAAATATCTCACCCCATTCCTCAAATGGTTTATTAGTGGTCAATATTGTGGATTTTTTTTCATACCGTTTTGATATAAGTTTAAAAAATAAGGAAGAGGCTGCTTTATTAACCTCAAGATAGCCAAGTTCGTCAATTATAAGAATATCTATTCTAGCCAAAGATTCAATGTATTCTACCAGCCTAGAACTTATGTTGGCTTTTATTAACTCACTCATTAACTCTTCTGTAGTAAAAAACAATACCCTCTTTCTTTGGAGGGCTGCTTTTACTCCTATTCCTATTGCAAGGTGTGTTTTGCCTACACCAGGAGGTCCTACAAATATTATATTTTTTGCGTCATCCATAAAGTTTAAGTTACAAAGTTCCTTTATTAATTTTTCATCTACCTCTGGCTGAAAACTAAAATCGTATTCTTCTACAGTCTTTATAAATGGAAACTTAGCTTTCTTAACTTTAGTTTTTATAGAATTGTCAAGTCTTGAGTCTGCTTGGATTTTCAATACGTTATACAAAAACTGTTGATAGTTTATTTTGCTTTTTGCAGCATTTTTTCGCTTCTTTTATAAAAATATCCTTTATTAAAGGCAAAGATAGTATTTTGCAATAATATGATATTGCTTCTTTAAGATTGTTGGTTTCGTCCATAGGCATACTCCTTTAGAGATCTTTTCACATTTTTAGAAGTTACCGCAAAAGATTTTACTTCAGATAACGCATCCGTTTTTAAGCTGTACCTTTGAAGCTCACTTTTTGCAAAATGGTAGTTAAAGATATGGTATTTAATACACTCCTGCATTACACAAATGCAGTCTTTGGTATCATAATATTCAAAAAGCGACAAAATGTGTTTTAAATGGTAGGCTGGGTTGAGTCTCTTTTGGCTTTTGATAAGATCCAAGAATAGTTCTTTATCGTTAAATTCACAAAATCTTTCCAGAAACTTGTGTTTTAAGCTATCAAAAGAATTCTGTTGTATATTGCTATAGCTTTTGTAGTGGCTTTTGTCTATAATAATATTACCTTTATTTAACGGTATTGGGTGAGTTGCTATCAATTTTTTAGCTTGAGAATAGACCTCAAGCTTTAATCCCTTGTAGCTTTTCACCCAAACCTCTTTTCCAATAAAGTAGTGTGGAACAGAGTATCTGTTGCCATTGTAGCTTATGAGGCAATCTGATGTTGCTTTGCGCAAACTAAAAAGTGATGGCAAAAAAATGTTTTCTTTGGGCAAAGGAATTAAAAACGCTTTTTCTTTCTCAAATAACTCTATTGGGTTTCCTTTGATTGTGCTATGGTAGCGATTGTTAAATTCATTTTGGAATACCTTTAGTTTAAAATGAAAATCTTCAAAAGACTCAAAGCTGTTGTTTTTTACAAAATGGTGCTCTATAAAACCAAACGGATTTTCCACCTTACCTTTGCTTTGAGGGTAAAAAGGTTTTGAACGTGTTGGCTCTATACCGTAATATCAGCAAAAATTCAAAAATGTTTCGTTCCATTTGAAATTGTTACGGCTTGGATTTGATACAAACTGGGCAGCATTGTCTACTTGTATTCTGGCACATACTCCGCCAGCTTCTCTAAAGGCTTCTTCTAAAACGGTTAATACTGTGTTTTGTGTAATATCAAGACCTGCATCAATAATTTTTTTCCTGCTATAGCCAAATATCAATAGATAAACATAAACCTTTAGACTTACAGAGCCAAAGTTCACTTTGTATTCCGACCAGTCATACTGCATCTGCTCACCTGGTAAAGTTTCATATAACTCGTATGCTTTTTTAGATAAGTCATTCCTTAATTCTTTGAAGTATTCTTCAATATAGCGGTAAACAGCTATATTAGAGCCTTTGTAGCCTTTGTATCTAAGATTTGATATAGTTACAGATACACGTTGTTTTTTAAATACAAAAGACTCTTTTATGAATTCATGAAATGGCTCAAGCTCTTTGTAAGCAGTTTTGCTACGAAAGTAGGAAGGATAGGCTTGACTTTTAAGAGCCCTTTTTACAGTATTGCGGGAAACATTCAACACTTCCGCAATTTTCCTTGTCCCTAAGTTTGGATTTCGCTTTTTTAGGTTAACTATTGTAACCCAGTCTTCCATTTTTAACACTTCTTCTTCTCCTACAAAAAATTTGTAGGGTATTTTATACAAAGGTGGGTCACTTTTCATGAAAAAACTGGGTCTATTTTACATGAAAATTTACAAACCCCCAGGAAACCCTAATAATATACCGCAATAAAGATGTGGTTGAAAAATGCT
>NZ_JAGDWY010000030.1:0-16909 GCF_023256235.1 Desulfurella sp. | reverse complement strand
AAAATTTACAATAGCTACAGTATTTCCAAAAACAGAAAGTAAACCCTTGCATAATGCACCAAATAAAAAACTCTCAATACATCGTATCAAAAGATCGAAAAGATTTTATTAAAGACTTAAAGCTAGTCTACAAAACTTCCTCAAAAGAACAATCCGAGTTTAAACTCTCAAACATGGAAGCCAAATGGGTAAAGAAATACCATACGGTTATTAAATCCTGGAAAGACAAATGGGAGAATTTGTCAAACTACTCTAAATACCCCGATCAAATAAGGCGCATTGTGTATACAACAAACATCATAGAATTCGTCCACAGGCAGTTTAGAAAGCCTACAAAAACCAAAGGAGCTTTTCCAAGCCAGGACAATTTAATAAAACTGCTCTGGCTTGGAATACAAAAGCTATTCAAGAAATGGACAATGCCTATACTAAATTGGAGCCTAACTTTGTCCAAACTCTCAATACTTTTGGTGAAAGGATTGATAGATATGTGGGAATTAGTAAAATAATTGCGAAAACAAGCTGACACAGAAGTTTGGACAGTTCCATTTATTTTGAAGACAAAGGCAAAGCTTACAAACTAACCCTGCGACTATTCCAAAGAAAAGCGCTATGACTGTCCTTTAATTAGTCTTGGACTTGTAATACACCATAAGTTTCCAAATGTTTTTGCCATCATGATTTCTTCTTCGCTGCAAAATACTCTAGGATATTTAAATTCAGGCGTTAACATTTTGTAGTATTCTTTCGCTTCTGGCATAATATCCTCCTTTTAAAGCCAAACAGAGTAAGCTACCAATTCTTTAAGCTTTTTTTGTAAATCTCCCTTATATTTTCAATCTTTACCGGCCTTGGACTGCATACAAGAAGCCTTTGAACCTGCATAGCAGCCTGGGATAGTTCTTCTATGTCTTTTTCACTAAAGCCAACTGCTTCTATACCTGATGGAAAGTCAATATCTTTCATTAATTCCACAACAGCTTCTTTTGCCAGATAAGCACCTTCTATATCGCTTAAACCATCTGTGTTTTTGCCCATTAGCTGCGCAACCTTTTTTAGTTTAGATGCACTTGTTGGTATAATAAACTCAAGTGCAGCTGGTGCTGTAACGCATACCGATATACCATGCGGTAACTGATGGTTTCTTCCAGCTAAAGGATACGCAAGAGAATGCGGTATATGAACACCTGCGTTTCCAAATGCGCCACCTAAGTGAGCAGCTAAAAGCATATTGCTTCTTGCTTCTAAATCGTATGGGTTATGACAGGCTCTTCTTAGATATTTGCCAATAAGCTCAATGCTTTTTTCTACAAATAGATCCGAAACAGGGTTTGCACCAATATAGACTGGTCTTTTATCTGGAGAATCCGGTCTTATTCTTGCATAATATGGAAGAGCAGTATAAGCTTCTATTGAATGCAGCAACGCATCCATACCGGTAGATGCAGTATAGTAGCTAGAAAGTGTTACAGTTAAAACCGGGTCAAGCAAAGCTAAACTTGGCAGTAAATACTGATGGGATATACCTACTTTAAGTTTTTCCTTTTCTAAATCAACAATAGCAACAGGCGTATTTTCGCTACCTGTGCCTGCTGTTGTTGGAATTGCAATTAAAGGCTTAAGTGGTCCTGGTATGGTTTTGCCAAGACCTGTTGGTGGTGCTACATAATCTTTGAAGTCTTGCGTTGGGTATGTGGTGTAGAGGTTAAGCATTTTTGCTGTATCTATGGATGAGCCACCACCAACGCCGATAAATGCATCATACGTATTGCCTTTTATAGATTCGAGGCCTTTCATAAAAGCAGTGTCTATTGGTTCAACCGGAGAAGAGTCAAACACATCAAAACCAATACCAGCTTT
Organism: Desulfurella sp.; assembly: GCF_023256235.1. Lineage (NCBI taxonomy): Bacteria > Pseudomonadati > Campylobacterota > Desulfurellia > Desulfurellales > Desulfurellaceae > Desulfurella > Desulfurella sp. The sequence continues at coordinate 15,049 of NZ_JAGDWY010000030.1, read as the reverse complement.
TTCCAGGCTATCTTTTATAGTATTTAGTATATCTGTATTTTTGCTAATATTTTCATCTGTAACTATAAGAACCTTTTTTGCACCCATTCTTTTTACTTCATAGCCTACTTCACTTGCAACACCTTCACCAAACTTTACCTGAACATTTCTGACAGTAAAAACACTGTCATTAGGAGAAAAATAGGATAAATTCATTTTAACCTCCTAACTTTCGTATTTTTTGGAAACAATATCATATAAACCAGCGTTTTTTAACAAACTTATTGGTGCTAAAAAAGTAGCTGACACAGTACCTGGTAATCTACCTATTTCAATAGCACCTGTAATTGTGGCTCTATTTTTTACTTCAGGTATTGATATTCCTAAAACTTTAGACGCTCTTTGCAAAGCATTATCTGTTGCTTCATTTATGTTGGCACCACTTCCAACAAAAGAAATAGGCAAAGATTCTTCAAGTTCAACCATACCCCATATAGAAGCTAGTTTTTTTGCAATATCTTTCTCCTGGCATGAAAATGGTTTTGCTAAATAAGGTAAATCTTCAATATTAGGTAAAATAATTGGTCCTTCAAGTTCGACATTTTTTAAAATCTCAACTTGAGTTACAATAATACCGGATACATCTGTCGTGTGTCCTGCAATTTCACCATCACCTTGCATAGCGTGCATATCGCCAAAGTAAACTCCAGCACCATCGACTTTAACAGGTGCAATTACTATTGCGCCTTGCCTTACTTTATTAATATCCATATGACCATCTGTGCGTAAGGATAATTGTTCTTTTTCTATAGCATATTCATGCGGTGCGCCTATTAAAAATTGGCCAAAATCTCCAGCATTATGAGAATCTGGCATGGCAATAGCAGGAAGCGTACCAAGCTGACCCATAAACGGCCTTAAGCGAGCAGTTAATCCTGTTATGTCGGATTGCGCAAAAACAACAATTGGATTTTGTATAGAATTATCAGGTATTTGCATATAATTTTTTGCATCTTTTGCAGCAATTTCTGCAGCATTTTTGTTAAGTGTTATGCCTATCTTATAGTTTTCATCAAATGCTATTGTGTATCCATTTGTAAATTCAAAAGGAGCTATGCTCTCGCCGCATACTTTACATTTTATGGCATCTTTACCAATCCCATCTATATAGGTTTCTGGGTATAAAGTGTTGCATTTTGGACATTTAGCTGCAACAAAAGGATCACCTATAAATCTACCTTCAATAGCTTTTTCATTTCCAGATGAAGTCACAATTGAAGTAACCTTTATTGAATGAATTTTTATTGCAACGCTGTCACCTACTTTTGCACCTTCTATAAAAACAGGCTTTGTTACTTCATGACCACCTCTTATTGCTGGAGTTATCATTGGACCCCAACATCCCGGTGCAGTGTTTGCAATAATGTAACCACCATTTTGTAATGGACCAAGCATAGAAGCTTTTGGATCTAATATTCCATTTGTAAACTCATTAACAAATACAATTCTACCTGACATATGACCCTTCCTTTTACTCATAATATTCTGGTGCTAATTTTATTGTTTTAAAGAATTCAGGATCATGACCAAACCAGATCTCAGCATCTTCTGCTTTTGCAAGCTCACCCAGGGATTGTACAGAATATGCAGCATCTGCAAAGTTAAGTGCAAAGCCAGATGGTATGTTTTTTTCAAAGTTATCTTTCAAGTAAATAGAATCACCAGTAATAATTACGCTTTTGTGCTTTTTAAGTCTAACAAGAACACTTTGGTGTCCTGGAGTATGACCTGGCGTTGGAATAATAAATATTGCACCATTAAACATACTTCTGAAGCCTACAATAGGTTCCCACTTGATATTTGGATCTTTAATATCATTTTTGATATAGGCTGCATCCATTAATGGGTCAGGAAAAAATGCATACCTTAATTCGTTTAACTGGACAATTACTTTAGCGTTTGGGAAAAACCTTGTGCTTCCTGCATGATCTAGATGAAGGTGTGTTTGTATGATATAGGAAATATCTTCTGGTTTTATACCAAGTTTGGATAGTGCTACAACTGGCTGTTCTTCTTCTTTCATAACCGGGTAGTAAACATTGATAATATCACCCCATGTACCTTGCGGATCCTTTATGCAACCTGGAGATATTCCGGTATCTATAAGTACTTTTGTGCCATCTATATCAACCATAAAATATGGCACAGGAATATCAAAAGGCTCACCAATACCCGTGTTGAATAAAAACTTTTCTTTAGTGGATTTTAAAATTCCACTACTGAATGCATACAATTTAACACTCATTTAAACCTCCTTTTAAAGATACTTTTAAATTAAAATATACCATAATTAACTAATTTCAATAAAAGATACAAAATTAATAACTTTATAAACAAAAATACTTGACCTTGTTATAATTTTAAAATATGATACATTAAAAAAGGGAGTTGTTATGGATTTTGTAGAACTGTGTAATCAAACCGCGCAAAGATTTTTACAGTTACAAAATAGACAAAAGGAACTTGAAAATATTTCCACAGTTATATTTAATGCCTTAATCAATAACAATAAATTGTTGATTTTTGGCAATGGCGGTTCTGCAGCAGATGCACAACATATGGCAGCAGAACTTGTTGGTCGGTTTTTAAAAGAAAGAAAAGCCATAAGTGCAATTGCACTAACAACAGACACATCCATAATCACAAGCATTGCAAACGATTATAGTTTTGACAAAGTTTTTGAGCGTCAAATAGATGCTCTTGGTAAAAGAGGTGATATAGCCTTTGGTATATCAACAAGTGGTAACTCAAAAAATGTTTATTTAGCCATTAAAAAAGCAAACGAAATAGGTCTTACAACAATTGCGCTTTTAGGTAAAGATGGTGGTATAATAAAAGATATTGCCAAAATTAGCTTTATAGTTGACTCAAATTATACACCAACGATTCAGGAGTTGCATATCTTTATAATTCACAATATATGCAAAATCATAGAGGATTTATGGACAAAATAAAATCTTTCGAACAGATAAAAGAAATCATTGACAAACTAAAAGCCTTCAATAAAAAAATTGTTTTCACAAATGGCTGTTTTGATATTATTCACGCAGGTCATGTAAATTACCTTCAAAAAGCAAAGCAGTTAGGCGATATACTTGTTGTAGGTTTGAATTCAGACAAATCCGTTAAATCCATTAAAGGCGAAAAAAGACCAATTAACAACCAAGACGATAGAGCTTGCGTTTTAAGCGCATTTTATTTTGTTGACTATGTTGTAATTTTTGATCAAGACACACCATACGAACTAATCAAGATTATCCAACCAGATATTCTGGCAAAAGGCGCAGACTGGGAAGGCAAAAACATAGTAGGTAAAGATATCGTAGAAAAATCAAACGGTAAAGTAGTATTGATTGACTATTTAGAAGGCAAATCAACAACATCAATTATAGATAAAATTATTGAAAATTATGGATGTATTAAGTAAGTTTTTAGATTTTTTACTAATTAACTACCAATCTAAACATACAGTAAATTCGTACTTTATAGATGTTTGTCAATTCATTGAATACAAAAAGACCTATATTGTAAGCGAACAAGACATAAATACCTATATACTATTTTTAAGTAAAAGCAAAAAAAGTCCGCTAACTATAAAAAGAAAACTATCTGCATTAAGTGTTTTTTATGATTTTTTAAAAAGAAGTGGAATTTACAACTTTAATCTTAGTGGTATTGTAAGACCAAAATCACCAAAATCTCTTCCAAAATTTTTGGATATAGACGAAACAATTGTATTTTTAGAAAAAATAAATTCACTTCGCGACAAAGCTATTATTTCTTTACTTTATTCAAGCGCACTTAGAGTTTCCGAGCTTGTAAATTTAAACATTGAAGACATTAATTTTTCAAACAAAGCAATCGTAATAACAAGAAAAGGTAACAAACAAATGAGCGTTCCTGTAAGTCCAAAAACTATTGATATATTAAAAAATTATATAGGTGATAGATTCAATGGTCCTATATTTTTAAACAAATCAGGACACAGATTAACGACACGCTCTATTGAAAATATCGTAAAAAAGTATGCAAGAAAATCACTTTTAAAAGATATATCTCCTCATGCATTAAGACACTCTCGAGCTACTCATTTATTAAATAATGGAATGGATTTGAGGATCCTGCAACGTTTTTTAGGACACTCGTCAATACTTGCAACGCAAGTTTATACGCATCTTTCGCTGCAGGATCTTATCAAAGCCTATGATGCATTTCATCCTTTAAACAAAAACGATTGAATCATTTTTTAAAGCATAAATACCAATCTATGCATTGGTAATTTTCATTTAGTCTTTGTTTTGCACCTTCTACGGTAAGTGGCGCTCCAACAATAACTTTTTCTTCGCTAAATTCCCAGGTTTGTTTGGAACTTACCCAATTTGCAGGTGTGGCAACTTTATCAGAATCGGTTTTTTGCAAAGCTTCAAGAAGTCTGATAATTTCTTTAATGTTTCGACCGTTTGTTAATGGATAATACAAAATAGCCCTAATAATACCTTCTGGATCAATAAAAAATACAGCTCTAACAGTAGCTGATGCACTTGCTTTTGGATGCAGCATCCCATACAGTGAGGCTACTTTACCCATTGGGTCACCTACCACAGCAAACTGTATTTTTTCATTCGCTTTTTCTTCGATGTTCATTATCCAGGAAATATGGGAATAAATTGAGTCCACAGAAAGCCCTAAAATTTCGCAGTTTCTTTTTTTAAACTCCTCGTACTCTTTATTGAAAGCAATAAATTCTGTTGTACAAACAGGTGTATAATCGGCAGGATGAGAAAAAAATACAACCCACTTTCCTTTAAAATCATCAGGAAAATTGATAGAACCTTTTGTTGTTTGTGCTTGAAATTCGGGTGCTTTTTCACCTATTAACGGTAATCTTTGCTCGTCCATATAAACCTCCTTAAAATAATTATCTTTTTTATTATTTTATTTATACATCTGTTTTATTTATATGTCAAGTAAAATTTTACTTGATATTTTCCAAAAATTAAGTTATTTTAATAAAAAAATGGAGGTAGCAAAATGTTTGTAAGAGATTTTATGACAAAAAAAGTTATAACCGCACAGATTGATGAAAAAGTAAGCGATGCCATTACAAAAATGAAAGAAAACAAAATAAAACATCTACCTATTATGGATAATGATAAAATATTTGGTATTGTGTCAATTAAAGAAATAGAAGAATATTCTCCATCTAAAGCAACATCTCTTGATATATTTGAACTTCACTACTTACTATCTAAAATGACTTTGAAAGAAATTGCAAGAAGAGATGTTATAACAATAACTCCTGATGTAGCAATTGAAGAAGCTGGTGCAATAATGTACAAAAATAGAATTGGTGCCCTGCCAGTTTTAGAAAATAACAAGCTTGTAGGTATTATATCAGATAGAGATATTTTTAAACTACTCATAAGCATCACTGCTGCTCAATCAAAAGGTATTAGAATATACACACAAATATCTGATACCGCAGGAACTATTGCCGAGATTACAAATATTATTAGCAAATTCAACACAAAAGTTCACGCCATTTTTACTTGTTATGAAAATGCACCAAAAGAAAAAAGAAACGTTGTTATAAGGGCTACAGATGTATCTGATCTTAACGAATTAGAAAGTCAATTAACTAAAAAATATGGATCTGTGCTAATTCAAAAATTTTAATTTATTTGCATAAGTTTTTCCAAAAGCGCATAATTTGTCAAATCGGCTTTTATTGGTGTAATGGATACATAGTTGTTTTCTAGTGCCCAAAAATCAGTATTCTCAGAATTATTTGTTTTAATTAAATGACCGCCTATCCAAAAATAAGAGTTTTTTCTTGGATCCTGCCGTTTAATAATATTTTCTTGATATACACGAGAACCCTGTTTGGTAAATTTTATACCTTTTATTTGATCCAATGGTTTATTTGGCACATTAACATTTAAAATTGTATTTCCATTTAGGTCTATACTTTTAATTATTTTTATAACTTTTTCAGCATAAAAAAAAGCACTGTCAAAATATTTTGGTTCATCATCAATACATGCAAGGCTTATAGCAAAAGATTTTATACCAAGTAATCTTGCTTCAAATGCTGCTGCAACAGTACCAGAATATATTACATCTTCACCTAAATTTGCACCATCATTTACACCAGAAATTACCAGATCAGGCAAATTATCTTTATATAAATATCTGATTGCCATTAAAACACTGTCTGCTGGCGTACCATCAATAACATGTACATTTTGCTGTACTCTTCTTAGCCTAAGGGGTCTGTGTAGAGTAAGAGAATGACTTGAGCTGCTTCTATTTCTATCTGTAGTTACTACAAAAACTTCGTTGTTTTTTGATAAATATTCCTTTAATTTACTTATACCCTCGCTAAAAAAGCCGTCATCGTTTGTTAATAGTATTTTCATAAACAAACCCTTTGCATAACCTCTTATAATAATAATTTGCTTTATTGTCAAGAAAAATCTTGTACTCACCTTTAAAATACAAAAAAATATGTTATAATAAAATGATATATGAAAAAAGTTTTGCTTGTATACAAAAAATTATCAAACTATGGTGGTACAGAACGCTATATTGTATATACAGCAAAAAAACTTATTGAAAAAGGTTACAGCGTAAAGATTTTAACTTCGCAAATAAATGGCATAGATACATCAAAATTTGATATAAAGATATTAAAAGTCCCCCACTGGCCAAGCTGGCTAAAACTTGTAAGCTTTGCTGTTGCAAGCTACATTTATGCAAAAAAAGCTAAAAAAGACAATTATATTTCTTATTGTTTTGGTAACAGCATCGGATGTGACATTTTAAGAGTAAGTGGTGGTGCCCATAAGTTTTATGTAAAACAAGCCTATTTAAGGCATACAAGCAAATTGTCATTAATGCTAGCTAAATTAAAACGGAACACTTCTTTATATCACTTTTTTTTACTGTATATTCAAAAAAAAGCCTTTACTAACAAAAATACAAAGTATTTTATTGTTCCTTCTGAATTGGTCAAAAACCAACTGGTGCAAGGATACAATGTTGACAGCTCAAAAATTGTTATCCAATATAATAAAATTGATTTAAGTAAGTATAATTCACAAAATAAAAATAAAGCTTTTTTACAAGCATTAAATCTAAATCCTGACAAATTTTATTTTTTATATGTATCTACAAACTTTTGGCTTAAAGGTTTTTTTTACCTTTTGGAAGCTTTTAGTATTGCAAGCAAAGACAGCAAATTTTTTGAAAAAGCTCACTTAATAGCTGTAGGTCAAGACAATATAAAAAAATTTCAAACAAAAGCAAAAAATATCAAATTAGATCATAAAGTATCATTTTTTGGCAAAAGAAACGATTTAGAAAACTTTTATAAATCCTCTGACTGTTTTGTTTATCCAAGTTTATATGATAGTGCAGGATTTGTAATAGAAGAAGCGCTTGCCTGCGGTTTACCCACTATTGCAAGCAAATTTGCAGGCTACAGTGAGCTTGTAGAAAAATCTAAAGCTGGTGTTGTCATAGATCCTACAAATCTTAAACAATTTTCAAAAGCGCTACTGGATTTTTTCTACAAGAAAAACGATGAACTTGAGTTAATGTCTTGTAATGCATCAAACTTTATGTTACAATTAAATAAATTAGAAAATGAAGACATTTTTGATAGATTTAGATAAAACTCTATACAAACCCCAAACTGGAGTATTTGACAATATAAACAAAAATATTAAAAAATTTATGATGCAATATTTAAATATGGAAGAAGAGTTTATAGAACATTTAAGATCTTTTTATGTAAAAACCTACGGTTCTACGCTTATGGGGTTAATCAAAAATTACAACATTGATCCTTATTTTTTTTTAGAATATGCACATAATGTAGATTTATCTTCTATCAAACCAAATAATAATTTGAAAGAAAAACTTAAAAAAATAAATGGCAAAAAAATCATATTTACAAGTGCACCCAAAAAGCATGCTTTAAATGTTTTAGAGCGCCTGGAAATACTTAATGAATTTAATGACATCTTTGATATAATAGAAGCTGACTTTATAGCAAAACCAAATAAAGCACCTTACATTAAAATTATTAAAAAATTTCCTTCTTTGTTTTATACAATGATCGATGATATGGAACAAAATTTAATTACAGCAAAAAAGTTTAAATTTAAAACAGTACTTGTTAATACTAAAAAGTCTGAATATGTAGATTTATGTGTCGAATGCTTTGAAGAAATACCTGTTGAGTTTTTATAAAAAGCATAGTACTTCTCTAACTACACTTGCTGCAACAATTGAAGAAACCCCGCTTGTGTCATATTGCGGAGATAGCTCGACTATATCGCAACCAACAATGTTTAAAACGCTAAGTTTTTTGAGACAATCAATTAGTTCTTTGTAGGTAACACCACCTGGCTCAGGTGTACCTGTACCTGGAAAAATTGATGGGTCTAATACATCTAAATCTATTGTTAAATAAACCGGCTTTGTGCCAATTTTTTCCACAAATTCTTGAATTTTATCAAAATTAAACAGGCATAAGTTTTCTTTTCTATATGGAAGGTTTAGATCTGTGCTATTTAGACTTCTAATCCCAAGCTGGTAAACATTTTCAAAACCCACTATTTCGCAAACACGCCTAATTACACTGGCATGAGATAATTTTTCTGAGCGATAAGAATCTATTAAGTCACTATGAGCATCTAAGTGTACAATGGTAAGATTATCGTATTTATTTACAAATGTTTTAATTAAGGGTAAGCTTATTAAATGTTCCCCACCAATTGATAAGAGCTTTTTCTTGTTTTTAATAAGCTTGTAGGAGAATTTTTCTATAATATCAAGGACAAGCTGTTTATCTCCAAATGGCAAAGGCATATCGCCCATATCACAAATTTTTTTTTCTCTTAAATCTTTATCAAAATATGGCGAGTAAGATTCTATACCGTATGAATTTTCCCTTATTGCGTTTGGAGCAAACCTTGAACCTGGCCTAAAAGAGGATGTGCCATCATAAGGCACACCCACAATAACAATTTGTGCTTTTTCAAAACTTGAATTTGCACAATAATAATTCATTTCCACCACAATACAACGCAGGCAAAAGCACAACCATATTTTTCAACTGTATGTTCGGCAGAAATACTGACAATTTTTTCTATTTCGTAACCTCTTTTATCCATTCCCCATTTTGCCATTTCAATAACAACCCTTTCTGCTTCGATCTTTGAGATATCGTAGTTTTCATATTCCATAATAAGACCGTTTTTTGTTTTATCTTTAGGTATTGCTGCTGCAACAGCTGCAGCAATTTTCTGTCCTTTTTTGTCAGATACAATAGATGCATAAGCAACGGGCACTAATGCACCCAATGGAAGCTTAATTTCTTCTTGATACTCGCAGTTTGGCGGCAAAATTGAGCTCATTTTTACAAGATTAGTATTACCTATACCACTTTCAAGTAAAGCCACATCAAATGCATTCAATAAAGTCAAACCTTCTGCATTTGAAGAAGAAAGCTTATAAATATTTGGGACACTTGAAAATACATCTATCATTGCTCTACCACCAAATTACATTGAGCTTTGTAAGTAAAATGTTCTAAGTCGAGGACACCTCTTAAAACCTCTTGCTCTTTCGTATAAAGTGGTTTGAGCAAATTTTTAAGATACTCATGCGCTTTCCATGGATCCGCAGAATCTCCACATGTAAAAAAGTCAATTGCTGCATAACCGTATTCTGGCCATGTATGGATCGCCAGGTGGGATTCAGCAATTATAACAATACCGCTTACGCCAAAAGGCTGGAAAGTACGAAAAGAAGAAGAAATGACAGTAGCATTTGCAGCTTTTGCTGCGTCGTTCAAATACTTTTCCAAAGATACAACATCATTTAAAATATCCCTATCGCAGCTAAAGTACTCCGCTAAAATATGCCTCCCGAGTGCCTTCACCCATGTGCCCTCCTTAAAACATAAAATTTTTTCATTAAAACAAGCTAGCCTTTAAAACGCTAGCAGCCTTTTTTAGCATTTATTGAAAAAAATGTCAATACTTTTTTAAAAATTTTACAAAATTACTGACCAAGCGCGTAAACAAAATCAAGACCAGATTTATCAAGCCTTGTAGAATTTGTTGCATCTACAGAAACTGAATAATAATATTTTGCAGGACTTGAAGATGCAGCACAGGGTGACACAATTGTTGTTGATGTTATAGTAACATTTACAGTGTAATAATCACCGCTTGCATTAATCTTGCCAAAATGTATAACAAGGTCTGGGTTAGAATTTAAACAGTTACCCCAATACTGTATTGGATTTTCTCTTTTTGTTCTAAAGCATGTTTGGTCATTTATTTTGTAAGAATTATCTGGTAAACTTGGGTTTTGTCCCCAATATAGAGTATCTATCATAACCTCAGCACCGCCAATTGCAGCATCGTGAGCATTTGCGTATTGCTTATAATACCCACTCATTTTTGTCCCAGAAATAACAAGCCACATTAATGCACTAATTAGAGTCAATGCCATAAAACTAAGCAGTATCGCCACAATTAATGCTATACCTTCTTGATTTCTCAAATCTTTCATTGTACTAAATTCCTCGGTACTATTGATAAATTAATTGTTTTCCACTGGTAATGTACTTGATTGCCAGATGGTGTAAAAGTGCTCAAAACACCCGTATCGCTATCGCCAAGACTGATTGTTTTAGAATTTGTATATTCTTGGTTAAACTTTCCAGATTGCTGGAGTATAAATATTCTTATTTCTTGAGCGTTTTGAGCATCAATTTGGCTACCAAGAGGTTTTTTGCTTGTATACCAATTATTGCCGCTTTTAATTGCAACCTGAAAATCCTTAACACAATCCAAAAGCGGCTGTTTGTTTATTGCACCATTTGATTGGTTTATGGTAGCTCTGTATAATTCATAAGTTGAAGGCTCGCAAAATTTTGGCAAATTAGTATTATCCAAAAAATAATCCACCCTGTTAAAAGGCATGCGAAGTGTAGTGTCTGAATCAACACCATACACAATATACGTGTAATCAGATGGCGGTATATTGGCATTTGATGGAAGCGTATTAAGTTTAAAGTAATGCAATCCGCTTGATTTTGCATATAAGTCTTTGTTGTGTAAAATTATCACATAATCGTTATCATCGCTTGTTCCTTTTGTAAAATGATAATCGCTTTCGCTTTTTGGCCAGCTTAAATCATCACTATAACCCTGTATTTGCCAGTTTGTGCCATCATAATACATAACGCTCCACTTTTTTGAAGCGGAATTTATATTGGCCATTGTTGAGCGTATAACTAAAATAAGAAGCATTATTATATGTACCAATTTGTACTGGCCAGGGCACACCAGGCGCATTATTGTAATTCTTGGCTGGGCTTGAGGCTGCTTCGGCATAGTTGCTTGAGCTAACTGTTGATGGTATGCTCTGGGTTAGGCCGTATCCTGCCATCTCGCAATCGTATCTTAGTAAATCAATACCCATTAATGTATTAATCTGGGATTTTTGTGTGCTTGAGTGATAAAACGATAACTTCAAAACTTTGACAAAAGTATAATAACCTATTGCTAAAGCCACCATAACTATAAATAGCGTAACAATAATCTCTAAAAGCGTAAAACCCTTTTTATTGTGATTCATTGTTTCCTCACTACAATAACTCTTGTTGTGTGCTCTAATTTACCTTTATAATTCCAACTAAAATTAGCAATACATATGGTATTTGAAGTTTGGTCTTGTTTTGTAGTTTGTATTGTATAGCTTGGGATATACTTTGATATAGTTGAGTTTGTAATATTTATATTTGTTGAATTAGTGTAATCATCGCAAAGTGCTATATTTGATTCAATTTCATTGCGTTTTTGATCAATGATTTTTAGCAAAGAATTTCTTACTTCATTTTGACTTTCTACATTCATTGCCAGGTTTAGTGCACCTAAAAGCCCAATTAGAGCAATCAAAATTATAAACAGGGCAATTATGGCTTCTATCAAAGAAAAGCCACTTTTACTGCGTGCAGCTTGTGCCATTGTATACTCCTGATATTATTCTTGTAAAAGATACGCTTGTTCAGTTTGGGTTATTGCTTTCAACAGTATATACGCTTACTGGTGTAGGATATCCAAGCGGGTAAAATATTATTGTTGAGTTGGCTGGGTTTGTAGAACAACTATACTTTTAAATTTATTGGTCCTTTAATAATTTTGTTGTTTGTAGAATCCCTAATTGTGTAATTATTTGCAGTAAAATCTACCTCTACCTGCACTTTGCGAGTAAAAGCATAAGTTTTTGACCAATCTAAATCTGATTCAATCTGGTTAAACTGACTTGTAATCTCGAAGCTTTTCATGTATTTATTAAAACTTGGTATAGCAATAGCAAGTACTATAGCCAAAATTGATATAGTTACAATAACCTCAAGCAATGTAAAAGCTTTCACTTCTCCAACCACTGAATAATAATACCTTTATTTGTCCCAGCTGGGACTTGCGTTGGTTTTTTAACTGCTGGTATATCGGTATATGTGCCAATAATTCCTGTTGTATTAGAAGTATTTGCACTTGCTGAATACAAGCCTCCAGAAGATGTAGATATAATATAGCTTTGTCCGCTTGTATTTGGTGCACCAATACCACAAGATAAAGACCACACTCTGGTTTGTCCGCCATAACCACTAATGCATAAAGATTTAGAAGTATTTCCACCGCCTGATGGTATTGCTGTTGTAAATGTTACAGAATTTGAATCTGCTACAGGATCACTAATATCTCTTTCTCCCAATTTTGCATCAAGTGGTACATACCATGAAAAACCTGGTACATAAGATTTTCCTATTTGATCAGACGGTGTAATTTTTGTTAAACTAACAGCACAACTTTCTGAATTTATACAGCTTGTCACATCAGCACCAAAGATGTTTTCATTTGGACTTGTAATGCCATCTGTGGCTTTAAAGTATCTACCTGTACCAAAATATATGTACTGTCTGCTATTTTGGCACTTTGATGTTGCAACCTGAGCAGTAACTGGTCCAATATTCATACTTAAATTAACTGGCACAATCTTCCACTTTGTGTAGTCAGCATTCTCAAAAGTATTAAGCAAAAACACTTTGCCATACCAATTACCACTGCTATCTTTATAGGATATGCCAAATGGTATTGAGGCAGTTAAGCTATTTGAATTATCAACCACACCACCAGTAAACAATCTTCCACCAAAAGCATTATTATAAGTTGAACCACCAAAATCTGTAATGGTTTGCAATAAATTACCAGAAAGCAAATCCAGTATAAACGCTTTCAAAAACTGGCTTGATGAGCCATCATAATCGGTTGGACCGGATAAAAACATTACAAAATACTTATTTTCTTTCCCATCATATTCTTTTATTATAGCAGGTCCAGAATAGCTAAAACCTAAACTTACGTCGCTAAACTCCCACAACAAACTCGGTTTTTTTGGGTCTGTAACATCAATTGCGTAATATGACGAATAACCTGCACCGTTTGCATCAGCTGGTGGATTTACACAACCGCCAAGCCTCATACCTCCAATAAGTATAGTTTTTATACCGCTTGATGTAAAAACTCTAAACAAAAAAGGTTCTAAATCATTAAAATATATATGTTTGCTTGCATCATAGTTTGGATCTGCTAAGTATTTTAAATACGGCAAGGAATTTTTTGGTATAAATGCCCAAAGCTCACTGCCAACCTTATCATTTCCATCTGTGCAAGTTATGTTTCCTTGGGTATCTGTTGTAAATTTATCATCATTGCAAAGTTTTACTATCGTATCTTTTTGGTAGGTATTTATGGGCTGCCCCATCAGAAACGCATGCAGCATACCGTCGTTTGCACCAGCAAATATAACATTGTAGGTTTTTGAAGCGTCGGTATCATTAACTGTCTGCATAACAGCTGGAGACGAATATACAATATCACCAAGCTTCCAGACGCCTGTTGTACCACTTTGAGTAACGGTGCGATTTCTTGCGCCACTTATGTCTGTGCCTCGTATGTAGTTTATTAAATTAGTATCTTTATTTGAGCTACCCAGGTAGTCTGGCAAATTGCCAAAATAAGGACTTATTTTATTAAGATTAACACTACTAAAGTCTATTAAAGTTTTGCCATCAACTGTCGTATAAATAGTCCTTTTGTCTGGGCTTGTACTAAGCAAAACCACGCCTGATTCAAATATTGGCGTGTTGTTGTCAAACACACTTGATGGGTTTGTGCCAAAAGTTATTGTAGGGTCTGTCGTGTCAAGCTGTTTGTTGCCATTGTCTGCTTTTAGCACAGGCACAGAACCAGGGCTCTGGTATAGCCACCATGCATATAACTTTCCTACCCAAGAAAGTGTATTACCATTATCAAATGTTTTTTGGGGCCAAAATACAGATTGCAAAACAATAGAGCCCTGATTGCTTGAACTTGCAATGGCTGCGGATGAGCCGGATGAAACATTTTTTGCTATATCTTCAAATATTGCAGCAAGGCTGTTTTTTAGCTCAAGTGCATTGTTTGCACTAAAGGCTGTTGGAGGGTTTGTTTGAGTTGGATCCGGGTTTGGCGTGTAGCAGTAGCTGCCGTATGCACCATAATAGCCATAATCTGTATTTGAGCAACTATCATCGCAATTTGAACAATTAGTAGGATACGTAGCAAAATTATTTGACCCGTAAAGTGAAACATTCTTTAGTGCATTAAAACCACAAGCACCGCTTCCGGTGCTTAAAAACATACCCACACTGTAGACTCTGTTTATCTTAAAATCTGTGTTATTTAGCATCCTTTTAAATTTATTGTGCATATACCATGCAGGCTTTAGTGGATCACCACCTGTATTCCAATCACCATCAGACATCAAAATTACATAGTTATTGGCGCACTCTGCAGAGCAAAAATCACAGTTTTTTGTTATACAGTCTTGGTTGCAGGGCTGATACATAGGATCCTTCCATGTACCCTGGCCATAGCTGAAA
>NZ_JAGDWY010000029.1:15074-27341 GCF_023256235.1 Desulfurella sp. | reverse complement strand
AAACCCCCATCTACATCCT
This sequence comes from Desulfurella sp., assembly GCF_023256235.1. Taxonomy (NCBI): domain Bacteria; kingdom Pseudomonadati; phylum Campylobacterota; class Desulfurellia; order Desulfurellales; family Desulfurellaceae; genus Desulfurella; species Desulfurella sp. The sequence continues at coordinate 27,322 of NZ_JAGDWY010000029.1, read as the reverse complement.
ATATCTATTATTGTATACATTTAATAGCAAAAACCCTCCCAAAAGGGAGGGTTTTATACTAGTAGAAAAAAAGCTGAATCTTAGAAAGAATACATTCCTCTTAAGAATACCTGATTTGAGTTTTGGCCAGAGCTACCATCGTTACCAGCGCCTACATAATAGGTCTTGTTTCTATCATATTCCAAACCTAATGCCAAAGATTTAGTCAAATGATAGTTTACGTTTGCAAACATTGTTCCCATCTTTCTAACAAGTGGTGTATAAATATTATCAGCTAAATCTCCGTAATGGCTAAATACAGTTTGACCATAGCCAAATGCAAATGTTACCGGAACCTGAGCTAGTTTATTAAAATCAATTTGAGCCTGTGCGTTCCAGCTTGTGCCACGAACTTCTTGTACAGAACCATGGCTATCAATGTAGAAAGACGGCATAGCATATGTATCTCCAAACAATGGCATATCAAATGCTGTCATGCCGCGCTCATAATGGAAGTTACCTGTTAAGTTAACAAAATATACAGGTAGCGTTAAGCCTACAGTTGCCATCCATGCATTTTCATTTTTGCTGTTTATGTCTGCTGAAGCATTGGTAAGTTTCATTGGCTGCCACTCAAAGCCTGCATAAGCACTGGCTGGCGAGCCAAAGCCTGTATTAAATTCAACAGGTAATTTGAAAGCAAAACCTGGTGAAGTCAACCTTTGGGACAACTGATAATCAGAATATCCCTTATTGTTAGGGTTAAAATAAACTGTACCACTATTTCCAAACGTAGAATCACCAGCTAAATTAGCTGCATAAATACCAGGATTTAGCTTCACGCTTCCAAGATCAAATTTTACACCAAAACCTATCTGCGAAGTCCTAACTACACCTTCACCCCAGTTTTGACCGGCTATACCTACTATATCATTTAAAGTAAAGCTATTTAGCATCTCAAGTGGATCCCATGTCTGACCGATCAACAGCCAAGGTGTGTAATTGCAGCCTTCCTGACAAAATTCTTTTACAATGTAAGCATGTCGCAACCTAAAGTTACCTTTGCCATACAATTGTTCTCCTGCGCCACCGCCAAAGAAATCACCTTCTACTACACCAGTTATGCCTTCTGTTGGGTTGCTAAGGCCTAATGTAATCCTCGAAAATTGTGTGCTTGTACCAAAAGATGTCTGTGCGGGAGTATTTTTTTCGGGGGTAGTTTGTCCAGCTGGTACAACATACTCTGGGTTAGCTTGGTAGCCCAAATTTGTTTGGTTATTTGCCCAGTCAAAGTAAGTCTGGATAAAGCCACCGATAGAAATGTTTGTGTCACCTTTTGTGGTAACTGTGCCAGCAGATGCTATTGAGACACTGCCCAAAAGCGCAGCTGCTGCAACGAGTGAGACTAGCCTTTTTTTCATACTTAACCTCCTAACTGAAAACTTTTTTAAATTCGATTCTAAATTTAACAACTTTTTTCACACTTGTCAAGAAAAAAATTTAACTTCCAATAATTTTTCTCTTAACCTCAAACCTACAGTTAAAAATAATCCAATTACGCTTGTTTGTCAAGAGTTTTAAAAATGCTTTTTATAAACTTTTTGAGAAAATTTTTACTCTCCTTTTTAAAAAGCGCTTGAAAAAAAATAAATTAATAATATACTAAAGTTAAAAAAATCGTGGAGGTTTTTATGAGAGTAGCTATAAATGGATTTGGTAGAATTGGTAGAATATTTTTTCGCATTGCAAGCGACTATAAAGAAATCGAAATTGTTGCGATAAATGACCTAACAGATACAAAAACGCTTGCACACCTATTAAAATATGATACAAACCATGGTATTTTTCAAAAAACAGTTTCTTATGATGATGAAAACATTATAGTTGATGGCAAAAAAATAAAAATATTTGCAAAAAAAGACCCGGCTGAGCTACCCTGGGGCGAGCTTGATATTGATGTAGTACTTGAGTCAACAGGAATTTTTTTAACAAAAGAATTAGCCCAAAAGCATCTTCAGGCAGGTGCAAAAAAAGTATTGTTAAGTGCGCCTCCAAAAGATAAAACCATTCCCACAGTGGTACTTGGTGTAAATAGCGACAACTTTGATTTTAAAAATAACCAGATTATATCAAACGCCTCCTGCACAACAAACTGCATTGGTCCAGTAATAAGAGTGCTTCATGATAATTTTACAGTAACAAAAGGCTTTATGACAACAGTTCACTCATATACAAACGATCAAAGAATACTTGATTTGCCTCACAAGGATCTAAGGCGAGCGCGCGCTGCTGCAATGAATATGATCCCAACCACCACAGGAGCCACAAGAGCAATCGGCGTAGTAATCCCAGAACTAAACGGCAAACTTGACGGTATATCAATACGTGTACCTACTTCTAATGTATCTTTGATTGACTTTGTATGCAATGTAAAAAATATCCCTACAATCGAGCAGGTAAATGAAGCTTTTAAAAAAGCCAGCCAGACTAAGTTAAAAAACATATTGGAATATACAGAAGAGCCCCTTGTGTCTCATGATTTAAATGGAAACCCACACTCGTCAATATTTGACGGGACAATGACACATATTATAGATGATATGGTAAAAGTTTTTGCCTGGTATGACAATGAGTTTGGCTACTCTTCAAGATTAAAAGATGTTATGTTAAAAATGATCTAAAGGGGTAAATTTATGATTTTTATAAATGAGCTTAACCTTACAAATAAAAGAGTTTTTGTCAGGTGCGACTTCAATGTGCCAATCGATGATGAAGGAAACATAATGGATGATAAGCGCATAAGAGAAACACTGCCTACCATAAATTACTGCATAGATGCAAAAGCAAAAGTAATATTGGCTTCTCACATGGGAAGACCAAAAGGCAAAAAAGACCCAAAATACTCTCTTGCAAATGTAGCAAAGAGGCTTTCTAGACTATTGAATAAAGAAGTAAAATTTATAGATTCCTGCGTTGGTGATGAAGTCAAAAAAGCTATAGATTCTATGGATTATGGGGATTGTTTATTGCTTGAAAACTTGCGATTTCAGCCAGGCGAAGAACAAGATGATATAGAATTTGCAAAAAAACTAAAAGAGTTATTTGATGTGTACATTAATGATGCATTTGGTGTAAGCCACAGAAAACATACATCTGTATACACACTTCCAAAAATTTGTGAGATTAAAGCTGCAGGCTTTTTACTTAAAAAAGAAATTACATACTTCAGTCGTATTTTGGATAACCCGGTAAGGCCCTTAATTGCTGTGCTTGGCGGAGCTAAGGTATCTTCAAAAATATCAGCTGTATATAATCTTATTGACAAAGTTGACAAAATTATAATTGGCGGAGCTATGGTGTTTACTTTTTATAAAGCATTAGGCCTACCGGTTGGTAATTCTCTGGTAGAAAATGACTATTTAGAAACAGCAAAGGATATATATCAAAAAGCTCAGAATAAAAAAATTAAAATGTACTTTCCTGTAGATTTTGTAGTCTCAGAAAAAATGGACGAAAAAGCTGTAACAAAAATCGTACCCTATCAGGAAATACCAGATGGCTATATGGGGCTTGATATAGGTCCTGCTTCATGCAAGATGTTTGAAGAAGTAATGCACGATTGCGGATCTATTGTATGGAATGGTCCTATGGGTGTATATGAAATCGACAGGTTTTCTCGTGGCACAAGAGAAATGGCGCGCATCGTAGGCTCAAGCTATGCATTAAGTGTAGCAGGAGGTGGTGATACAGCAGATGCAATAGCTCGTGCACACGAAACAGACAATATTACATATATCTCTACAGGGGGTGGTGCAAGTTTGGAGCTGCTTGAAGGCAAAAAGTTGCCAGGTATCGAAGCACTGGAGGCCTAGATGATAGTAGCTAACTGGAAAATGCATTTTGACTACAAAAAGGCTTTAGAGGTAGGCTGCGCCATAAAATCAAAATTATCAGGCGCCAAAGCAGAAATTGCCGTTTGTGCACCTTTTGTCTACCTAAAAGACCTATCTGAGTGTTTTAAAAATTCAAACATACAGCTTGGAGCACAAAATTTATACTTTGAAGACGAAGGTGCCTATACTGGTGAAATCTCTGCAATGATGCTAAAATCTGTAGGCTGCCAGATTGCCATTGTTGGACATAGTGAGCGCAGACAATTGTTTGGTGAAGATGACAGTATGATTAATAAAAAAATAAAAAGCGCTATTAAAAACAACATAACTCCAATTTTATGCGTGGGTGAAAGCTTATCTCAAAGACAAAACAACGAAACTTTTACAATCATAGAAAATCAGCTTGCCAAAGATTTGCTAGACATAAAAGAAACTGTTATAATCGCATATGAGCCCATATGGGCAATAGGAAGCGGAAAAGTTGCAAACTCTGAGCAAATTTTTGAGGTACATGAGTTTATAAAGAAATTTATAGACACAAAAGTACTCTATGGTGGCAGCGTAAACGCTCAAAATGCAGGGGAGCTTTCAAAAATACAAAATGTTGATGGTTTTTTGGTAGGCGGTGCAAGTTTAGATGCGCAAAAATTTTATGAAATTGTTTTAAATTTTGAAAAAGAAAAAGGAGTTAGTTGATGCTTACTGTCCTTATGATACTGCAGGGTATATTGTCTATTTTATTAATTGTTCTTATTTTGCTTCAAAAAGGAAAAGGTGCAAATATGGGCGTATCCTTTGGCGCTGGGGCTTCTGATACACTTTTTGGAGCAACAGGCGCAATGTCGTTTTTTGCAAAAGTTACATGGGTTTTAGCCTTTTTGTTTATGATTAATTCTGTTGCTATCTCGTATTACGTCTACAAAAATCAAACCCAATCAACTGTATTTACAAATACCACCAAAGCGCCTAAATAAGTTGGCGCTTTGGTTTAACTTGACAAAACTTATCAAGATATATTGACTTTTTAAAAGTTAGTATTATAGTATCTAAATAGGAGGTTGTATGGAAAGCTTTGAAAGCCATTTTTTTTACCCTATTAAAGATACTGTACTTGATCCAGATGGCATAGGCATTAAAGAAAATATTGAATTCAACGCAAAAATCATATTTTATGTTAAAACTAAACAAGGTATAATTGTCGCTATTGATTATAAAGTTAAAGCCTGCCCTGTTGCTATTGCAGTTGCAAGTTTTCTAGCCAAAACATTTAAAAATAAGACAATAGAAAATGCCTTAAGCATAGATGAAAACTTTTTAAATTCTAATTTAGTAGGTATCCCAAAAGAACGCCTTGAGTGCGCAAATAGTGCAGTTGAAGCTTTTAAAGAAGCTCTAATTAATAGCAAGGGGGAAAAATGAACAGAATTTATTTTGATAATGCAGCAACAACTAAAGTAGATGATGAAGTATTAAATGCAATGATACCTTTTTTTACACAAAACTATGCCATAGCATCATCAATATTCAGTCATGAAGACGGTTTAATTGCCCAAGAAGCACTTGAGAGTGCAAGAGCATTTATATTGGATAAACTAAGCGCCAAAGATTACAGGTGTATTTTTACATCCAATCCTACAGAATCAAATAATCTAGCACTAAAAGGAATCGCTTTTAGCAAAAAAAAGGGCAATATTGTTGTTAGCAAAATTGAAGATTTATCAATTATAAATACATGTAGGTTTTTGCAAAAAAAAGGCTTTGAGATAAGGTATGCAGGTGTCAACAACGAAGGAGTGGTTAATCTTAATGAATTAAATAATCTAATTGACGATAATACAATCTTAGTCAGTATCCAACATGTAAATCAAGAAATAGGTACACTTCAGGATTTAATCAGCATTGGTGAAATTTGTAAGCAGAAAAATTGCCTGTATCACTGTGATGCAACTTTTTCTTTTCCTTTTTTTGATATTGATCTATCAAAATACAATATTGATCTTTTAACTATAGGTTCAGATACATACTATGGTCCAAAAGGAGCATCAGCTTTAATTGCAAAAAATTCTATTGAGCTTGAACCACTTATTACCGGTGGTTATCAGGAATATAACTTAAGAGCTGGCACTCAAAATATACCCGCAATTGTTGGCATGCAAAAAGCTATAGAGATATTTGACAAAAAAATATACGATTATATTAAAAACTTAAAAGATTACTTTCTAGAAAAAATAAACCAAATACCGCACATTAGAATAAATAGTCCCAAAATGTCTCATCCAGGAATAGTAAATGTAACTTTTTTATTTATTGAAGGTGAATCTTTGACTTTAAGGCTAAACTTAAGGGGCGTAAGTGTAATAACGGGTAGTGCTTGTTTTTCTAAATCACTTGAAGCCTCACACGTACTTCTTGCATGCGGTTTGACACATGAGTTAGCTCATGGTTCTATCAGATTTTCGTTTGGTAAATTTAACACATTAAAAGAAATAGACCAGACAATAGAGTATTTAAAAGAAGATGTAGCTTTTTTAAGAAATTTAAGCCCACTATACAAGGAGGATTAAATGCCAAGCGTACCATACTCAAAAAAAGTTATGGATTTATTTCTAAATCCAAAAAACTTAGGTGAAATCGAAAACCCTGATGCTCAAGCAACAGAAGGTTCTCCTGCTTGCGGTGATATGGTTCAGTTACAATTAAAAGTAAATAAAGATACGCATGTTATTGAAGATATAAAATTTAAATCTTTTGGATGTGCTTCAAACATTGCAACAGCGTCTATTATTACTGAAATTGCGAAAGGCAAAACAATTGAAGAGGCAAAAAACTTAAAATATTCTCAAATAGTAGATGAGCTTGGAGGTTTGCCAGCTGTTAAAGTACACTGCTCTATTTTAGCCATACAGTCTCTTAAGCGAGCAATTGAAAACTATGAAGAAAAAAACGGCCTTGTACCCAAAGATAAACCAACTGATGAAGCATTGATAAAAGAACGCCTAAGGGGTGTTATTGATCCAAATACAGGCAGAGACTTAGTAGGATCAAAACTACTTTCAAAAATAGATTTTGTAGATGGCAAACTTACGATATATTTAAATCTTAAAGATACAAATCAATTTGCAAATGCAATAAAAGAAGAAATTGTCGAGAAATTTGAGTACAGATGGGATGTAAAATCCATTGATGTAGTTTTTTTAGATTAAATTCTTTTTTTCTGGCAAGTTTTGCAAATGCCATAAATCTGTAATTGGACGCTTTGCACGTTTGCTTGATCAAAATCTTTTAGAATACAACTGATATCTATATCTAGATCTTCTATTTTTTTGCAGTTTGTGCAGATAAAATGTGCATGAAAGTCGGCCAATAACTCATATTTTGTTTTTTGCTGAGCAATTTTTATCTCATTTAATATGCCATTTTCTACCATTACCGAAATATTTTTGTAAATTGTTGCAAGTGACATGTAGGGGTAGTTTTTCTTAATCTGTAAATACAATTCATCTATATCCATGTGACCAAACTGTCTGATAAGAGATAATATATGCAATCTTTGTGGCGTTACTTTTAAATTTTTTTTGTTTAGTATACTTTCTAAATACGCATAATCAATTACTTCCATAAAAGCAAATATAATACTTTTTTAAAAAATTGCAAATAATAATTTTTTTCCTTGACAAATTTTTATTTTTTGATAATATTTATCAAAATTGATTTGGAGGTGTACGATGAGTTTAGTTCTTCAAAAAATGCCAGAGTTTAAAATGGATGCATACGATGCACAAAGTGGTCATTACAAAAAGGTTTCAAGCGCAGATTACGCAGGCAAGTGGACAATTGTTTGCTTTTACCCAGCAGATTTTACATTTGTTTGTCCAACAGAACTTGCTGCAATGAATGCAAAGTACGATGTATTGCATGACGAGCTTGGCTGCGAGATACTTGCAATTTCAACAGATACAAAATTTTCACACAAACGCTTTGTAGAAACAGAGCCACTACTAAAAGGCTTGAAATTAACTATTGGCGCAGATCCAACTGGTGAGGTTTCAAGAAAATTTAATGTCATGATAGAAGGCGCCGGTATTGCTTTACGCGGCAGATTCTTAATTAACCCAGATGGTGTAATTGTAGCAGAAGAAGTTCAAGCACCACCTGTAGGTAGAAACGTAAATGAGTTCATAAGACAAATCCAGGCCCATCAGCATTCATATAAGACAGGCGAAGTTTGCCCAGCCAATTGGAGACCTGGCAAGAAAACTTTGCCTGTCAATACAGACGAAGAAAAAATGACAGGTCGCGTTGGTGACTATGTGACAGTAGAAGAGCTCCTCTCCTAACAATATATACAAATCGCCTCAAGGCTTTTAGCTTTGGGGCGATAAATTTAGCTTCTGGATTGTTTTTTCAAAGATGTCTTTTACAGCAAATGCGCTTTTGCAATCATATTCAATAATTGGCTTTGCTTGTTTTGTAGCCTCTACAACAGTTTTATCAAAAGGAATTTTGCCAATTATTTCTAAATTTTCTTCCTGAGCGTATTTTTCAATCTCTTTTGTTTGCTCGTCGTTTATATCAAACTTGTTAATCACAATTCCATGTGGTATTTTAAAATGCTTTATTGTTTCCACAATGCGCACCAAATCATGAAGGCCGCTTTTTGTAGGCTCACTTACAACTATTACATATTTTGCACCCACAATTGATGATGTAGCAGGACAGCCAATACCTGGAGCTCCATCAATAATAATTAATTCTATCTTTTTTGAATAGGCAATTTCTAAAGATAGCTTTCTTACTTCAGATATTAAACCACCTGAGGTTTCTTCACCTGGGTTCAACAGCGCATGTGCCATATAACCTGTCTCGCAGGTAGACTCAAAATACTTGCCATTTAAAGTTTTTTTCAAACTTATAGCATTAACTGGACAGGCAATCACGCATGCATTGCAGCCCTCGCAAGCATACTCTTTAACCCTGTATTGATTTTGCTCAAAATCTATTGCTTCAAATCGACAAACTGAGGCGCAGATACCACAATTTATACATTTATCAAAATCAATAAATGCCTTTTGTGAACCAAAATACTCAAATGTTTTATTAACTTCAGGCTTTAGTATAATATGTAGATTTGGTGCATCTACATCACAATCCACCATCAAAGCATTTTTTGCCAGATGTGCAAAAGAAGCACTAAGTGTTGTCTTGCCTGTGCCACCTTTTCCGCTTACAATAGCAAGCTGTTTTACAATCACTGCACTATCTCCAAAATTTTATTGTATAATTCAACAAACATATTCTCGTATTGAGGAATTTCTTTTGAAAACAACTTACCTTTTGAGTAACTTTGAGCAATTTTTATATCGTAAGGTATCTTTAACAACAATGGTATGTTATTTTCTTCCAAATATGACTCAAGTTCAATCAATTTATTATCGTATCTGTTTATTACAATACCTATTTTTAAACCAAATTGTCTTGTAAGATCCACTGCAAGCTTTAAATCATGCAAACCAAACGGTGTAGGTTCTGTTACAAGTACGCAAAAATCTGCCATCTGTATTGATTCAACTGTAGGACAAGATACACCTGGCGGACAATCTAAAATGTTGATTTTATTTTTATTTGTATATTTTTTTGCCTGTCTTATAATTCTAACAGCAGATGGCTCTCCTATATTCATCTGGCTTTTTACAAAATCAATGCCATTTGCACTACCCAAAGAAATTTTTCCTATATTTTTTGGTATTTCTTCCAAAGCATTATACTTGCATGCAAGCAAACATGCACCGCACGCATGGCACAAATGTGCAAACACAAGCGTTGATTTGCTTGATACAACAATAGCACTAAACTGACACGCTTTTGCGCAATCACCACAGTGAGTGCACTTTGCATTATCAACTTTTGGTATTTTTACATCTACATCTATATGTTCACTATAGTCAATATCAAAAAAAAGATGCGCATTTGGCTCTTCTGCGTCTAAATCTATAAGCTTTACGCTATGGCCTTTTTTGTCTAAAACATAAGCAAGGTTTGTTGAAACAGTGGTTTTGCCCGTGCCTCCCTTGCCTGACAATATTGCTATTATCATAACTCTTTTAATTCATTTGACTTTAACTTTTCTATAGCATGCTTTGCACTTAAACCAACTGCCTCGTAAACTTTAATATTTGCTGCCCTAATAGCTTGCAGGGCATTTTGACCGGGCATTGCAGAAATTATTGCACTTGCACCATTATCTATGGCGATCTGAACCGCTTGAGGACCTGCGCCGTGCGAAAGCTCCTGGTTATTATTTATTACTTCTAATTGACCTGTTTTGTCATCGTAAATCAAAAAATAACTGGCTCTTGCAAACCTCTCATCAATCGCACTATCTAATGTTTGACCTTTTGTTGCAAGCAGTATTTTCATATTCAACCCTCCTTAAAAAGTATTATAAATGAACATATGTCCATTGTCAATTATTTTTTGAAATCTATGGGCACAATAAAAAAACTGAGTAATATAAATATGGCAAGCGCAATATAAAGTATATCAAAAAACTCATTTGGCAAATTCCAAAATAGTATTTTGTTAATAAAACCAGCTATAAAAGGTATATTTTGATAATGCATTTTAGCCAAACTTAGCAATTTATACTCTATGTATGTCAAAGGACATTCTATATGAAAAACAGACTCAAATGCTACAATCATTATCATAACTAAATGGATAATCCTGAATGTCGCATTTTTTACAAAATGCCATTTTATATATTTACCAATATATATTAGAATAAGTCCCACAATAATAGTTAATGCATATAAAAAATGTATTATAACAACAACATCGGCTAAAGCTGCATAAATATTCATATTCATTAATTTAAGCATTTTTTGAATAAAATAAAGCTTGATACAATTTAAAGATTTTTATTAAAGACTTTAATTTTTTAAAATTCATCCGATTCATAAAATAGAAGCTCAAAAAAGGAGGTTTATTATGAGTCTTCAAATTAACACAAACATAGCGGCAATGCAGGCTATAAATAGCCTAAACAACACAAACACAAAGTTGTCTAACACGTTAAACAGTTTATCAACAGGCTTGAGGCTAACAAGTGCTGCAGTTGATCCAGCTGGTATGACAATTGCAGATTCTTTGAATTTTCAGGCAACAAACTTAGGTCAGGCAATATCAAACGGCAACGACACAGTAAACTTGATAAACATAGCAGATCAAGCACTACAGCAATCTATAAATTTGGTAACAAACATCGCACAACAGGCAATTGAAGCTGCAAACGCCACGCAAGATTTAGCTTCAAGACAGGCTCTGCAAAGCAACATCAATGGTCTACTTGCAGAAATTAACAATATTGCAGCAACCACATCCTACAAAGGTATAAACTTACTTGATGGCACCTTTGTAAATAAGATTGTCCAAATTGGCGCCTACCAAAATCAAACTATCGGTATTGGCATACAAAATACTGCTGCAAATGCAATAGGCTGGGTAGCAAATCAAACATTTACAAACTATGCGCCTACAGGTTCTGCATCTTTAATGGTTAATAATGCTACACCAAGTACCGGTGTTGCTCAAGCTAGTTTTGCTCAAGTTGGGATTGGTATTTCTACAAATAACCAATTTGCAACTATTGCAAATGGCGATGTCCAAATTAATGGCGTAAACATAAATATTTTTGGTACAAGCCAAACTCAACAATTAGATGCAGGTAACTGGGCACAAGCTATAAACGCAGTAAGTGCCCAAACAGGTGTATCTGCATCTGCAAAAACAACCGTTGTTGGCGCGCAAGCAATTCAAGCTGGAGTAATTTCTGCTGGTGGTTTGCTAATAAATGGCGTCAACATAGGTCAGGTTACAGTAGGTGTAGGAGATTCCGGTGGTAATTTAGTAAATGCCATTAACCAATACACCAGTCAAACTGGTGTAGTTGCAAGCGTTAACTCCCAAGGCCAACTTGTTTTGACAAATACGACTGGTGGCAACATAGCCATACAGGCAACAAACAATACACAGACTATGCTTGGAATCAAAGATACAACAACACAACTTACAGCCACTAATGCTGGTTCAGGTTTAGGAAAAAGCCAATCATTTTATATTAATGGTGCTCATGTAGTTTTAACAGCTGCTACTACTCATGCCGTAAGCGCAGCTGCAATAATTAATAACGCTTTAGCTGCAGCTGGTGTAGTAGGCGTACAGGCAGTTGCATCTTCTACAGGTACCACATCATCTATTAGATTTGTAGCAAACAATGGAAGTGATTTAAATATTACCACTAAAAGTAGTGCTGCCTTATTATCTGCAGCAGGATTAAAATATTTGGGAGCTGCAGCTGTTAATTCTGGTGGAGCATAC
>NZ_JAGDWY010000029.1:0-15064 GCF_023256235.1 Desulfurella sp. | reverse complement strand
GCAGCAGGATTAATATCTTTGGGAACTGCTGCTGGAGCATACCTTGCCAACAACTCCTATCATGGAACAATTACATTAACTTCGGATAATGCGATAACAGTTAGCGGTCAAAATAATAATGCATTTGTAGGTTACGCCGGATTAGCTGCTGGTACATATAGCCCAAATGTTAATCTTTCAGATGTAAACGTAACCACACAAGACAGTGCAGGCCTTGCTGTAACTATTGCAAACTCTGCCTTAAAAGCTTTGGATAAAATTAGAGCCGCTTTGGGTTCTGTTGAAAACCAAATTAATGCAACAGTGCAAAATATCCAGGTAGCTCAAGTAAATGTTACACAAGCAAGATCGGCCATTACAGACACGAACTTTGGAACAGAAACTTCAAAATTTGCAACACTGCAAGTTCTGGCACAAGCCGGTACATACGCTTTAGCTCAAGCAAACGCAACTCAGCAGTTGGTACTAAGACTGATGCAATAACACTTTTAAAAAGCTCAAGGTTTACGCCTTGGGCTTTTATTTTTTAAAAAATCATTAATTTATATTTGAAAAAATGTCAGTTTTGTGGTAATTATTTCGTTAATGTATAAAGGAGGAGGGCTATGGCAGCAAAACAAGGCAAATATAGTTTATTAATGCTTATTTTTACAATATTTATTGCATCTTGCGCAACAAACCCATATAAAAGTTCTCTAAATTCAACCATTGACAACTCAAAAACTTTTGATGTAAGCGCTCAAAAGTGTTATCTTGCTTCAAAAGCAGTATTGCTAAAAAGAGGCTTTTTAATAGAAAAAGACGAGCCAAACGCTTTTAGTTTTGTTGCCACAAGGTATTTTCCATCTGGCAAAGACAGCATGGTTGTTGTTGTAAATATAAATGTTTTGCAAAATTCGCAAAATAAATCAACTGTGTTTATAAGTGCCATGCAGTATAAAAATGTCATAAGGACAACCACGCAAACTACACTGCTTGGTCTTGTGCCGATTGGCTCAACTGCAACCACAAGCAAGCAAAATGAAAAATCCATAACTGACAAACAATTCTTTGATACATTCTTTAAAGAATTGTCAAATGAGCTAAAGCAAATATAAAAAATACAATAGCAAACATATATTATTGAATCTTTTTGTAAACTCTAAAAAAAATGCGATATCGGATAAATTATTTTCTTGACAAAAATTTAAAAGCGTTATATAAAAAAATATATAATGAAAAAAAAATTGGAGGTACCTGCATGGACGAAAAAATCTCACGAAAAAATTTTTTGACAAAAGCTAGTATTGTTGGTATTGGCACATTGGTGGGTGGATTTGCTACACAAATTGCAAATGCTGACAAAACACAAAACTGGAGCGCAAACAAGTGGCCATGGCCTTACGTAGAGCTTGATCCAAAAACAACTGCTCAAATTGCTTATGAAGAGTGGTATAGGCTTTGGTGTGGCGGTACAGTAATTTATAGTGTTTTCCATCAGTTAGCGCAAAAAGTTGGTGAGCCTTACAAATCATTTCCTATTGATCCTTTTGCAATATTTGAAGGCGGTCTGGCAGGCTGGGGAACATTGTGCGGTTCTGTAAACGGTGCAGCTGTTGTTGCAAGCTGTATAATTGGACCTATGACACAGGAAGGCTGTGAAGACGGACATATTATTGCTTCAAATATGCTTGATTGGTACTCACATGCGGATATGCCAATTTTTGTCCCCAAAAACCCAAAAGCAAATAAAAAAACAATCGTACATACTGTAAGCGAATCTCCACTATGTCATATTAGCGTAGGAAAATGGATGCATGCAAGTGGCTACCCAATAAATAGCCCAGAGCGCAAAGACAGATGTGCTAGAGTAGCTGCAAGTGTAGCATATAAATTAGTTGAAGAATTAAATAAATGGCACAGAGGCGAATATGATGAAAATATTGCCTGGTTTGCCCCAAAGAAAGTTGGAATTACAGCACAATTTAACTGTGCAGAATGTCATGGTGCAAAAATCCCAAAACCTCCAACACCATTAAAAAAACTTTAGCAGGAGGTTTTTAAATGAACAGAAAAGATTTTTTAAAGGGTATAGCCGGCAGTATTGCTGTTTTTTCATTTATACCGTTGCCAATTGTATTTGAGAAAAAATACGAATGGAATACATTTAATCCAATAAAAGACGCAAGACCAAAAAAAGAACACGCGTATGCTATGGTAATTGTACAGGATAGATGCATAGGGTGCAAAGCTTGCGAAGTTGCCTGCAAAAAAACATGGCATATACCAGAAAACCCACAGGACTATAGAACTAAAGTATTATACATAGGCAAAGCCCAAAGTGACAGTTACAAAATTTCATGGCTTCCAATTTTATGTAACCAATGCGATAATCCTCCATGCGTATGGGTATGCCCAACGGGTGCAAGCTACAAACGAAAAAGTGATGGTATAGTCCTTGTTGATTTTGATAAGTGTATAGGCTGTAAAGCGTGTATGGAAGCTTGCCCTTATGATGCTAGATACTACAATGAAGAATTAGGTTCTGTTGATAAATGTACATTTTGCTTGCCAAGATTAGAAAAAGGCTTACTTCCAGCATGCGTAGAAGCCTGCCCAATGCATGCAAGAAACTTTGGTGATTTAAATGACAAAGATTCAATCGTATCAAGACTACTCAAAGAAGCTACTTTATACCATGTTTTAAAACAAACGGATGGCACATTGCCAAATGTTTACTACACTCAAGATATCCCTACCTAATCTTTTTTTAGCCTGAAGATTTAATCTTCAGGCTAAAAACTTTTCCAGTGTCACTGAATCTCTATACTCATTAAACTGTCTTTCGTGTTTTAATCCTTCTGGTATAAGTTTATTCATTTCTTCTATGTCAGCTTTAGAAGTAAAGGAAGGATACATTGTGGTGCGGATAATTAAATGTCCTTGAAAATGCTTTAGTAACTCAAAGGATTCTTTTAGTTTTTCACAATCACCGCCAAATGTTTTGTATTTTTCACATGTTGCTTTTAAATCAATTGCAATTACATCTACAAGATTAATTGTATCGGCCAAAACATCAGGGCAATGACCATTTGTATCAAGTTTTACCAGATAACCCATCCTTTTGATTTTAGTTATAAACTCAGGCAAATCTTTTTGAAGTGTAGGTTCACCGCCTGTTATAACAACCGCTTCAATTTTGCCAATTCTGCTTTGCAAAAAAGACAGTACACTAAACTCATCTAAAGTATTACCTTTAAAAAATACAAGTTCAGGATTATGGCAGTATGGGCATCTTAAATTGCAGAAAGGGCAAAATAGCACGGATGCAATTTTATCTGGATAATCTATAAAACTTGCCTTTTGAATTCCTGCTATCTTCATAAACTGTATTCCAAACGTTGTTTAAACTCTTCCTGTTTGCCTTTGTTCCAGTTTTGGACTGGCCTGTAATAGCCCACTACTCTTGAATACACTTCTGTTTCTTCGCCACAGATTGGGCAGTTAAAATGCTCGCCAGCTATGTATCCATGAGTTTTGCATATTGAAAATGTAGGTGTTATTGTCATATACGGTATTGGATAATTTTCAAAAGCTTTTTTAATAAAACTCTTTAGCGCATCTTCCTGCGGTTTTTCCTGCAGAAATATATGCACCACAGTTCCGGATGTGTATAATACCTGCAAGGGTGATTGATGATCCAATACTTCAAACGGGTCATCCGTGTAGTTTACTGGCAAAAATGTAGAGTTTGTATAGTATGGATCTGATTCACCTGATTGTTTTATGTCTGGATACAATTGTTTGTCTTTGTAGGCAAGTCTATAAGATGTACCTTCTGCAGGCGTTGCTTCAAGGTTATAGAGATTGCCTGTTTCTTGTTGATACTTTCTTAATGTTTCCCTCATAAATTCAAGAACTTCTATGGCAAAAATTTGACCTTCTTTAGTTTGAATACCTTTTCCCATAAAGTTTAATAAAGACTCATGCATACCTACAATACCTATTGTTGAAAAATGATTGTTGAAGTGTCCAAGG
Organism: Desulfurella sp.; assembly: GCF_023256235.1. Taxonomy (NCBI): domain Bacteria; kingdom Pseudomonadati; phylum Campylobacterota; class Desulfurellia; order Desulfurellales; family Desulfurellaceae; genus Desulfurella; species Desulfurella sp. The sequence continues at coordinate 11,047 of NZ_JAGDWY010000029.1, read as the reverse complement.
TATGCTAAAGTATAAGGCATAAGACCGTTTTTTAAGTTTTGCTCTACTACTTTGCGTTTGATTTCAAGCGATGTTTTGGCTATATCCATCATGTGTTTTAAATTGGCAAAATACTCATCTTTTGTTTTTGACTGGTATCCTATACGTGGCAAGTTTATCGTTACAACACCGATTGATCCTGTTTTATCACTTGATCCAAAAAGACCGCCGCCCCTATTTTTAAGTTCTCTTAAATCCAGCTGCAATCTGCAGCACATACTTCTTACATCGCCAGGGTTTAGACTGCTTGAGACAAAATTTTGAAAATACGGCAAACCGTATTTTGCTGTAGCTTTAAGTAGCAAATCAACATTTGGTCCATCCCAGTTAAAATCTTTTGTAATATTGTACGTTGGTATAGGAAAAGAAAATATTCTGCCTTGAGCATCTCCTTCAAGCATTGTTTCTAAAAATGCTCTATTTATCATATCCATTTCTTTTTGGTAATCTCCATATACGCCAATTAACTCATCACCTACTATGGCTGGTTTGTCTTTTAAATCATTTGGCACTATCCAGTCAAATGTAAAGTTGATAAATGGCGGCTGTGAACCCCACCTGCTTGGCACATTCATTGCAAATACCATCTGTTGGATTAACTGTTTGACTTCATTGTAATCAAGCTTATCAGCCCTTACAAAAGGTGCAAGTAGCGTATCAACAGAGTTAAATGCCTGAGCGCCTGCAAATTCCATTTGCATTACGCCCAAAAAATTAACCATTTGCCCAGTAAGTGCAGATAAATGTCTTGCTGGTTTTGCTGTAATTTTGCCTTCGACACCGCCAAATCCCCTTGATATTAAGTCCATTAAAGACCATCCAGCACAATACGCAACAATACCGTGCGACAAATCGTGTATGTGAATAGCACCGTTTGTGTGTGCTTCTGATACTTCTTTTGGATAAATATTGTTTAGCACATAGTTTGCTAAAACGCTTCCAGCCAAATGTAAATAAAGACCAGGGTAACTGAATGTTGTATTTGAATTTTCTTTTATGCGCCAATCGGTTTGATCTACATACTCGCTTACTGTTTTTTCAACATCAAAAAGGGCTTTTTTTGTATCCCTTGATATAGCACGCTTTTCTCTGTAGAGAATATACGCTTTAGCAACTTTAGCAAATCCTAGCTTTATAAGTTCTTCTTCGACAGTGTCTTGAATGTCTTCAATGTTAATTTCTTTAAGGTTTGCAAACTTTCTTTTTAAACTAAAAAGAACATTGTTTGTAACAAGTGTTGAATAATCTTCTTCATTCGTCGCTAAAAATGCCTTTCTAATAGCATTCTCTATCTTGGACTTATCAAAAGTAACTTTAGAGTGATCCCTTTTAACTACAACTACATTGCTAAAAAATTCTCTCAAATTAATGCTTGCTATGTTTGTTTTCATAAAACCCCCTCTATTTTTTCTCCATATTTTTTTCTTAAAATTCTTGCAGCTTCAATCATGTTTTTTAATGAAGGTATTACTTCTTCATATTTTCTTGTTTTTAAACCACAATCAGGGTTTATCCAAAAAAGATTTTTATCTATATACTTAAACGACCTTTCTGCTATTTCTAGCATTTCTTCCACAGAAGGCACACGTGGAGAATGAATATCCCACACGCCAAGCCCGATTGCATGATCATATTTAAATTTTTCAAAACTTGAAATTATATCACCTTTACTGCGAGATGCTTCTATAGATATGCAGTCTGCATCCATTTTATAAATGTAGTTAACAATTTCATCAAACTCAGAGTAACACATATGTGTATGAATTTGAGTTAATTTGTCAACATCTTCAACAACAAATCTAAAAATTTTACTTGCAAACTCAAGATAATCCTTTTTCTTTGATTCTTTTAAAGGCAAACCTTCTCTAAATGCTGGCTCATCAATTTGTATAATCTTTATATTGGCTTTTTGTAAATCCATTACTTCTTCTTTTAAAGCAAGTGCTATTTCGTAAGCGATTACTTCTTTTGGAACATTAGGCCTTGTAAACGACCAATTAAGAATTGTAATTGGCCCTGTTAGCATGCCTTTTAGAGGCTTTTTTGTTAAGCTTTGAGCATAGACTATCTCTTTTATTGTCATAGGTTTGGTTCTTTTTACTTTACCATAAATAATAGGAGGTCTTATTGCTCTTGAACCATAAGAAATAACCCAACCGTGTTTTGTGCACAAAAAACCTTCTAATTTTTGGGCAAAAAATTCTACCATATCGCTTCTTTCAAACTCTCCGTGAACCAGCACATCAAGACCTAAATCTTCTTGTAGCTTTACTACATACTTTATCTGATCATTGATGTATTGATTGTATTCGTTTTCGCTTATTTTACCTGACAAAAAATAGGATCTTTTTTGCCTTAACTCTTTGGTTTGGGGAAAACTACCAATCGTAGTTGTAGGAAACTTTGGTAGATTTAGTGATTTTACCTGTTCAATGTAGCGTAATTTAAATGGATGAGCTCTTTTTGGGTTTAAATTTTTTATAGTTAACAGAGTTTCTTCATAGTTTTCGTCTTTTTCTAATTGCTCGTCTTGAAAGTCATAATCTAATCTTCCATTTAATATATTTTTTAGCAAGTTTAAGTGTTGGAGTTTTTCTTTAGCAAATAATAGTTTATTTGATATTTTCGGATCAAAATCTTCTAATTCGAGGCTAATGGGCAAATGCATTAAAGGCCCAGATGTGCTCAAAATTACTTGATCCGATGATAAGCTTAGTTTTTTCTGTACAAGTTCTACAAGTTGTTTTGCTTCGTTTAAGTTGTCTTTAAAGGGATGTCTTGTGCCAATCAGGCCTATTTGAATTTTTTTGTCTTTAGGTAAGCCAAATTTAATAATATTTTCGACATTTTCTCTAAAAGTAAAATCAAGACCCAATGTATCAAAATTAATGTTTTCAATAATTTCATTAAAATAAGATAAACTTTCGTAGTAAGAATTAAGTGTTATATCTAAAAAAATGTTTTTTTTGACTATTTCGTAAGCATCGAATATGTCTTTTAAAAAACTTTTATCATAATCGAGAACAAAAGCTGGCTCATCAAAGCATACCCTTTTTACACCATTTTCTTGAAGCTGAATAAGCAAAGCATTATATTGCTTTGCAATATTCAAAAGCAAACTTCTAAATTCTTTAGTTTGCAATGGTTTAAGCCATTTGTTGTTATCGTTAATTTTTCCCAAACTTATAAATGTAAATGGTCCAATAATAACAGGTGTAGTATCATATCCAAGCTTTTTATCTCCAAGCCAGTTTTTTAACACCGTATTATTTTTAAGCTCAAAATTACCATCAAATTCAGGAACAATATAATGATAATTAGTATCAAACCATTTTGTCATTTCCTGCGCTTGAGCTTTTGAGTCCCCTCTTGCCATGGCAAAGTACAAATCTAGTTCATCTTGAATGTGTGAAAAACGCTCAGGTATACAACCAAACATAAAGCTTAAATCAAGCATAAAATCATAATAAGTAAAATCATTGCAAACAATATAATCAAGACCGCTTTTGCTGTATACATCAAGGCGGTATTTTTGGATTTCTTGCATATTGCTTACAAATTCTTCTTTTGAAATCTTTTTTTCCCAATACGATTCAAGGTTTTGTTTGTATTCTCTTTTTAAACCAATTCTTGGGAAATAACTAGCCGTTGTCCTAAACATTTAACCTCCTTAAATTTATTTATTTTTAAATTCTTTTAAAAGCTCAATAAAATCTTCTGCATCAGCAAATTTTTTATACACGGAAGCGAACCTTACATAACTTACCTGATCAAGTTTTTTAAGTGCATCCATTACCAGATTTCCAATGTCTTTTGAGTTTATTTCATAAAGTTCTTTTGCTTTTATATAGTCTTCTATGTCATTTGCAATTTTTTCTGCATCATCGTATGTAAGGGGTCTTTTATTTATGGCTTTTACTATGCCTTTTATAATTTTTTCTTTTTCAAAAAGCTCTTTTGAGCCATCATTTTTTATAACAACTATAGGTATATTCTCGATACGCTCATAGGTGTTAAATCTGCTTCCACATTCATCGCAAACCCTTCTGCGCTTTATAACTTTACCATCTTCTATAACACGGCTATCAATAACACGTGTATCAGATGCTTTACAAAACGGACAACGCATAAACAAACCTCAACATTTTGTGTTTTAAGTATCTACCAACACAATATATTGTGTATAAAAATTTAAAAATGTCAATACTCTTTTTATTTTTTTTGCTTATGGAAAAAATATGAGAAGAAAACTTATAACAAAAACTATTCTAGGTTAAAATCGTCAAGCAGTTTATCAAACAAATAATCTTTAATATTTTGTGGAAGTGGCTTAAAATCTTCTATGTCTGCTTGTGAATATAAAGTATTACCATCTTTGTCATGGTAGGATATGAATTTTAAAATAAACTCGACTTTTGTTTTATCTGTATAATCTATCCTGTATAGCATTCTTGCACTTTGTGCATTTTTTATAGTATCATAATCAATAACAACTAAAGAATCTGTTTTTTTATTTAATAATTCTTTAATTTCTTTTTCCAAGCCTTCTTTAGAGAATTTTTTCTCAAGCCATATATTTTTAATGCCTTCTGAAATTATACCTGCACCTTCTTTATCCATGTAGTACACATTACCTACATCATCAGAACCAATCAATTCCCACTCAACAACAGGACAAATCATAAATCACCTCTTTTTTTTTAAATTAATACGATTTTTTTAAAAGTCAAATCAATAATACTAATTTTTGTTTAATTTTAATTAATTTTTCTAATATTAACTAGAAAAATGCTACAAAATAACAAATATTTGACTTAACCAATATGCTTTTGATATAGTAAAAAAAAGATTGCAAGAAAATAAAAGGGGGTTGTATGAAAATTAAACGGTTACTTGTAGCAAACCGAGGTGAAATAGCCATAAGAATTTTTAGAGCTGCAACAGAACTAAACATTGAAACAATTGGTATCTACTCTTACGAAGATCGCTACTCCTTACATCGCTACAAATGTGATGAATCCTATCTTGTTGGTGAAGGTAAAAGCCCCGTTGATGCATATTTATCAATGGATGAAATTATTGAACTTGCAAAATCAAAACATATAGATGCAATTCATCCAGGATACGGCTTTTTAAGCGAAAACCCTTTATTTGCTAAAAAATGTATAGAAGCGGGTATCATATTTATCGGACCACACTTTAGCGCTATAGAAATTTTTGGCGATAAATTAATGGCAAAACAAACAGCACAGAAATTAGGCATACCTACAATACCAGGTTCTAAAAACTGTATTACAAGCATAAACGAATTAAAAGAGTTTGCTCAAGAGTATGGTTATCCTATCTTAATCAAAGCTACAAAAGGTGGTGGTGGTAGAGGCATAAGGGTGGTTGAAAAACCTCAAGATTTAGAATCAGAATACCTAATGGCAAAATCAGAAAGCCTAAAGGCGTTTGGTAGTGATGAAATTATAGCTGAAAAATTAGTAAAAAATCCTAAACATATAGAAATTCAGATTTTAGGTGATAAATTTGGCAACTATGTACATTTGTTTGAAAGGGACTGTTCCATTCAGCGCAGACATCAAAAAGTAGTAGAAATTGCACCATCTCTAAATATACCAGAGGTGTTGTTACAATCAATGTATTCAGATTCAATAAAGTTTGCAAAAGAAACAAAACTCTACAATGCAGCTACATTTGAATATCTGGTTGATGAAGAAAAAAAGCACTATTACTTTTTGGAAGTAAATCCGAGATTGCAGGTAGAGCATACAGTAACTGAGATGATTACGGGTATAGATATTGTTCAATCCCAGATAAAAATTGCAAGCGATCAGCCACTTAAAGACATTTTAGGCACACAAGAAAATATACACAAAAAAGGATATGCTTTTCAGTGTCGCATAACGACAGAAGACCCACAAAACAACTTTTTCCCTGACACTGGTAAAATTGAAGCCTACAGATCACCCGCAGGATTTGGTATAAGGCTTGATGCTGCAAGCGCGTATACTGGAGCATTAATCACACCATTTTACGATTCGCTCCTTGTAAAAATTACGGCTTTTGGTTTAACATTCGAAGAAGCTGCAAAAAAAATGCACAGGGCGCTTAGGGAATTTAGAATTAGAGGTATTAAAAACAACTTAAGATTTTTGGAAAATCTCGTGTCAAACAAAGACTTTTTAAAAGGCGATTTTAATGTTCATTTTTTAGAAACACATCCAGAAATATTTAGATTTGAAAAACCAAGAGATAGAATCAGCAAACTTCTAAGGTTTTTAGGTAATAATATTGTTAACAAACCAAATGGTGAAGCGAAAAATATTGTTTTTCCAACAATAGTAAAGCCAAAAGCTCAAGGCAAAATACCAGAAGCTTTAAGGGATGTACTATTAAGAGAAGGCCCAAAAAGCTTTATTGAAAAAGTAAAATCATCAAAAGAAGTTTTATTTTGCGATACAACTTTTAGAGATGCTCACCAATCATTGCTTGCCACCAGGATGCGCACAAAAGATCTACTTGAGATTTCTGATTTTGTTGCAAGAAAAATGAACAAGCTGTTTTCAATTGAAATGTGGGGCGGTGCTACATTTGATGTATGCTACAGGTTTTTGAAAGAAGATCCCTGGGAAAGACTCGACATGTTACGCCAAAAAATCCCAAACATACCATTCCAAATGCTTTTAAGGGGTGCAAATGCCGTAGGATACACAAATTATCCAGACAATGTTGTAAAAGCCTTTATTAGAGAAGCTGTTGATAGCGGGATTGATGTATTTAGGATTTTTGACTGCTTCAACTGGACAGATCAGATGGCAATTGCCATGGAAGAAGTAAAAAAACTAGATAGAATCTGTGAAGCTGCTATTTCTTACACTGATGATGTGTTATCGCCAAAAAACAATAAATACACCCTCTCCTACTATGTAGATCTTGCAAAAAAACTTGAAAAAATGGGTGCAGATATTATAGCAATAAAAGATATGGCGGGGCTTTTAAAACCATATGCAGCCAAAGTCTTATTTAAAACGCTAAGTCAAGAAGTAGGCTTACCACTACATTTTCATACACACAATACTTCAGGTAATGCTGAAAGCTCTGTTTTGTGTGCCATAGAATCTGGTGCAAAAATAATAGATGCTGCGGTTAGTTCTATGAGTGGTCTAACCAGTCAGCCTTCGCTAAACTCCATAGTTGCAGCACTTAAAAACACTCCAAACGAATCTAGTCTAAACCAGGAAGATTTAGATACTGTTGCCAATTACTTTGAAAAGGTAAGACCTTACTACTTTATGTTTGAAAGTGGTCTAAAAGCACCAACAGCAGAAGTATATGAACACGAAATACCCGGAGGTCAGTATAGCAATTTAAGGCCACAGGTTATAAGTTTAGGTTTGCTTGACAAATGGGACGATATCAAAAAAATGTATAAACAGGTAAATGATGCATTGGGCAATTTGATTAAAGTAACACCTTCTTCAAAAGTAGTTGGAGATTTGGCGCTATTTTTGGTTAGAAACAATTTAACTATTGAAGATTTCAAAAATAATGCTGATAAACTTTCACTTCCTCAAAGCGTTGTGGATTTTTTTAAAGGCTACCTTGGACAGCCCTACGGTGGTTTTGACAAAGAATTGCAAGAAAAGGTATTAAAAGGTGAAAAACCGCTAACCGTTAGACCTGGCGAAATATTGCCTGAATATAACTTTAATCAGGCACAAGAAACAATGAAAAATATTGTTGGAAGCGATATAGAGTTTAGAGAAATTGTCTCATACGCTTTGTATGGCAAAGTTATAGAAGATTACTTTAATTTTAATAAAGATTATGGCGACGTATGGGTACTGTCTACTAAAGACTTTTTCTTTCCTTTAAATGTAGGTGAAGAAACTGTAATTAACCTTGAAGAAGGAAAAACAATTTTTGTAAAACTTATTGCCGTAGGAGAAGCGGATTCTAAAGGCCAGAGAATACTTACTTTTGAAGTAAATGGTGAATCAAGATTTGTTACAGTAAAAGATTTGAATCTTCAAGCTACATTAAAACAAAACCTAAAAGGCGACAAAAAAAATCCAAATCATGTAATTGCCACAATGCCTGGAAAAATATCTAAAATACTTGTAAAAGAAGGTGATTTTGTTAACAAAAACCAGCCTGTGTGCATTACTGAAGCAATGAAAATGGAAACAAAAATAGTTGCTTTAAAAGAAGGCAAAGTCAAAAATATACTCCTAAAAGAAGGAGATACAATAGAAGAACAAGATTTGATAATTGAACTTGAATAATTAACACTATATCATTTTTGTGTAACCAATAGTTAATACCACCTTATTAGGATAAGCCTAAGGTGGTATTATGAATTTAAATGATCAAATTTTTTTAGCAATTAACAATTTATCTTTATTAAATATAGGTATTTTAAATTTCTTCTGCATATTTGTTGCGCTTTTTTCTCCATATATTTACGCTTTAGGATTAGTTATTGTATATCTATCAAACCGTAAAAAACAGGCCTTATGCGCTTTTTATGTAGCTTTGATAGGACTTTCTATAAATTTCTTAATAGGAATTTTTTATTACCATCCAAGACCGTTTGTTGAAGGACTTGGTAACCTGTTAATACCGCACGCCAAAGACTCTTCATTTCCAAGCGATCATGCCACACTTGCATTTGCCATATCGTTTGGCTTCTGGTATGCAAAAGAAAAAATAATTTCCATAATGAGCTTTATTTTCGCTATAATAACAGGATTTGCCAGAGTTTTTGTTGGTGTGCATTTTCCATTTGATATTGTTGGATCTTTTTTTGTTGCAATTGTAGCTTTAACTTTACTTAATGCTTTTGTGGCTTATTTTAGTAAAGTAAGTGATTTTTTAATTAAACTGCAAATAAGAATTTTCAATATGTTTGGACTTAATATATGATAAAAGAATACACGCAAAAAAATTATTTAATTCGTATAAACCGTTTAATTGAACAGTTTCGTTTGTTTTTTTTAAAAATATCTTCTTTAGTAAATCAAAAACTTAATGTTGCAAACTTATTTGCAAGTCTTACATCTTATATAAGTGATATTTCACCAAGTGCTGGTCGTATTTTTGCAAATACTGCAGTTAGATACATTTTTGCAAACAACATCTTGCTAAATATGCAAATCAAAAAATCTCAAAAAATAGCCCAACGATCTTCATTAAAAAGGATTCTAATAATTTCTGATTTAAATATTGGCGATGCAGTAAACATCCAAACAGCTGCTTATTTGTTAAAAAAAATCGGAGCACAATCAATAGATTATGCAATCAACAAAAAAGCTTATTCGCTAATCAAATATAACCCCGATATCTCTAATGTTTTTGATATTTTTGAAAAAGCAAATTTTGTAAGTAAAGATGAAATAAATTATTTAAACAATCTTATCAAACAAAATAATTATGATCTTGTAATAAATTTTTGTCCTTTTTTAAACAAGCATTCTATAAACAGTAAAAATTTTATAAACTATATGGGACTTTCTGTCTATGTAGCAAATAACTACTTCAATCAAACCAAAACACACATAACTTACGCAATACACACTTTTTTAAATGAAATATTTAACACAAATATACCTTTTGAAAAAAATTACCTCTATCTTTCTTCCTCTAGCATTCAGGAAGCCAAAATAATATACGATACAATACCAAAAAATCACAAAGTAATTTTTTTCAATGTAGATGCAACATCTGTTTTTACACTTGTGCCGTTTCAAATACAGCTTAGTCTATTAGATCAACTATCAAAATTAGATAATGTTTCTATTATTTTAAGTGCCTCATTTTCACAAAAAAACCTTCAGGAAAAACTATACAGCATGATTAATAACAAAAAACATATTATACCTTTAAGCAATAACTTACCTATTGATGCTTATGCAGCACTGATTGATTTTTGTGATTGTTTTATAAGCTCAGATACAGGCGGTTTACATATTGCATCATCTTATAAGTTAAACGAACACAATGAAGCTTTAAAAAATAAAACTGCAATATTTTCTATTTTTGGTGCTACGCCTGCTAATATTTACTCGTATGACTCCAATAGAAAAAATTTTTTGAAATCATCGCAGGATGCGATATCCAGATCATACGTTTCAGATAGTCCATGCAAAAATATAACCTGCATAAACAAAGCTGCAAAAAAATGCAAGACAGTTCGTTGTTTTTATGGTATAAACACTAAAGAGATCGTTTCTGATATAAAAAACTATTTGGATTTAAATGCATGATATAAAATTTATATTATCTTTGATTGCTATCTATATAATGGGTTATTTTACAGCAATACCAGTTGGGGCTACACAAATAGAGATTGCAAAACGTTCCTTTGCAAATTTAACAAGCGCAAGTTTGATGATTGTACTTGGTTCTGCAATGTCTGATACAATGTATGGTTTTATAGCATTCTTTGGTATTGCACCTTTTTTGAAAAGTGAAACTGTAATGTCTATTTTTTGGCTTTTGGCAAGTATTATTTTGTTTGTGCTTGGTATACATACATTGATAAATTATAAAAAAACATTTTCCGTTTCGGCACAAAGCGATATAATAAAAAATCTGAAAGTTTCTTTTGTCACAGGCTTTTCTTTAGCTGTTACAAACCCTATGATGATATTCTGGTGGCTTGCAGTTTACCAGATACAAAAAGATATTGGTTTAATTAATGGTTATACAACTTTAGACAAAGTATGTTTTTTGTTTGCAGGTGGTTTTGGTATTGCTAGTTATCTTGTTACTTTAACGTTTGTGCTTAAATGGGCAAAAAAATTTCTTTCTGAAAAAATAGAAAAACGCATTAATATAGGCCTTGGTATTGCTTTGTTGGTGTTTGGATTGTATTTTTTGGTTAGATCGCTTCGTGTATTAATTTAGCTAGTCACCTTAAAGCGCCAAGCAAAGTCAGTCATCCTGAAGCGTTAAGCGAAGTCAGTCATCCTGAAGCGATAGCGAAGGATCTTCCTAGTGC
>NZ_JAGDWY010000028.1 GCF_023256235.1 Desulfurella sp. | reverse complement strand
AGCGTTCGTACCAAATTCTCAAACAAAATGGCGTACTTGCATATATTACTAGTAATAAGTGGTTAAGAGCGAAATACGGAGAAAAGTTAAGAGAATTTTTAAGTAAAAACACAAAAGTGAATCAAATTATACAAAAATAAATCAAAATTTATGCTATATAAAAAATAAAATTCTAAGTATTGATTCAAAATATTTAGGATATTGCCATTTTTTAAGATTTAAATTATAAATTAATTTTCATAAAATATTAACAAAATAATGAAAACATATAGTTAAATAATTAGGAACAGTTTTTGCTTTAGTTAATATTGAACAAAATTTAAAAAAGGGGGTTTATATGTTAGGTAAAATTTCAAACTTTTTTGTAAAACTTATGCAAAAGTATATGCCAGATCCATTTTTATTTGTTATCGTTTTAACTTTGTTGTCTTTTGTTATGGCATTATTGCTTACGCCAACGCCATTTATAAAAATGGTTGAGGATTGGTACAAAGGTTTGTGGGCTATATTAACATTTGGTTTGCAAATGGTACTCATATTAGTAACTGGATATACTCTAGCTGAAACAAAAATTATTAAAAAATTTTTAACTTTTTTAGCTGGCATACCATCAGATCAAGCAAATGCTGCAGTAATGATATTTTTGATTGCAGCAATAGCTTCTTTTATTAATTGGGGATTAGGGTTAATTACGGGAGCAATATTAGCCAGAGAAATAGCCAAAAGAGTAGAAAAAGCAGATTTTGGGTACCTGGTTGCTAGTGCTTACATAGGTTTTATAGTATGGGCAGGAGGCCTATCAAGTTCAATTGCATTAGTTATTGCATCAAAAGGCAACCCGATGAATATAATTGAACAACATACACATGAAATCGTTGGTTTATCGCAAACTGTTTTTGCCTGGTATAACTTAATAGCTACTGTGATTACGGTGATTATTCTTTCTTTTGTAATATACTTTACACAACCAAAAAAAGACCTCAAAATAATTGATAAATCAATACTTGAAACACAAGATAAAGAGTTAGAACAAGCAAAAGAAGTTAAAAAAGATAACACTTTTGCCTCCAAACTTGAAAATGCCTGGATACTTAACGTTATAGTATTTTTAATTGGTTTGATCTATCTTTTTAAATTTGGGTTTAAATTAGATATAAATAAATTTATATTCATAATGTTTTTAGCTGGACTTATTCTCCACTGGAAACCCATTGTTTATGTAAAAACTTTTAATAATGCAGCCAAAGTTACTGGCCCATTAATCTTGCAATATCCCCTATATGGTGGCATTATGGGACTTATAACTGGCAGTGGTCTTGCAGCTGTTATGGCAGGATGGTTTGTAAGTTTTTCTACAGCTCACACTTTACCTTTCTGGTCATTTATTTCATCCATAATCATTAGTTTATTTATACCATCTGGTGGAGGACACTGGGTAGTACAAGCACCTATTATGGTGCCCGCTGCACAAACCCTTGGCTCTTCTCAAGCCTTAACAGCGATGGGAATAGCTTACGGCGAACAGGTAGCAAATATGATACAGCCATTTTGGGCATTACCTATACTAGCTATAGCCAGGCTTGGTGCAAAAGATATAATGGGCTATTGTACTTTGGCTTTATTTATTGGAACAATTATTTTTGGCTCCATGTTAATAATAGTCGGTTAAAAGGAGGAGAAACATGAGTGTATGTATTATTGGCACTTCTCACACAAAATTCGGCAAGTTGCCAGAAAACATTTATGAGCTTATAGTAAGCTCAGGTAAAAACGCCATAAAAGATGCACAAATAGACGCAAAAGAAATAGATGCTATATGGATTGCAAACTATGGTAGCCTTGATTTTAACAATCAGGGCCACCTTGGTCCTGTTGGTGTAGAAATAGACGAGTCTATAAGGTTTAAAACCTGCGTTAAAGTTGAAAGTGCTTGCGCAAGCGGTTCTGCTGCAATACTGCAAGCCATAAACGCTATCGAATCTGGCAGAGTAAGATTTGCCTTGGTTATTGGTGCAGAAAAAATGACATCACTAAATACAAAAGGTATAACAGAAGTTTTAGCAAAAGGATCTTACTGGCCACAAGAAGGTCAAATGGGTATGACTTTCCCAGGACTTTTTGCCGAATATGCAAAAGGCTATCAAGCTCATTTTGGTTTTAGCAATGAACAATTAAGACAGATATTTGCAAAAGTTTCATCAAAAAACCACAAAAATGCACTTTTAAACCCGCTTGCACAAATGCCACTTGATATTTCTTATGAAGATATCCTCAATATGCCAGATAGCAAAAATCCGATAATAGCTGATCCTTTAAGGCTTTTTGATTGTTCTCTAATAACAGACGGCGCAGCTGCTGTAGTTATGACCAATATAGAAAATGCTAGATCAATAAAACATGAAATTGTAGAAATAGCAGCTCTGGAGTCTGCTTGCGATTACCTATCTTTATCCAAAAGGCCTAACTATGAATTTACAGCAGGCAAAGTTGCAATAAAAAGGGCTTATGAAAAAGCAAAAATAACGCTAAACGATATAGACTTTGCCGAAGTTCATGACTGTTTTACAATTGCAGAAATATTGGCATACGAAGCCCTTGGCATAACACCGGATGGAGAAGGATACAAAGCTTTAGAAGAAGGTATTGTTTATAAAGATGGAAAAATACCTATAAACTTATCTGGTGGTCTTAAAGCCAAAGGACATCCAGTTGGCGCAACTGGCGTATCAATGGCTGTTATTGCAACAAGACAGCTTACTGGTAAAGCACTTGGCTTTCAGTTAAATAATCCAAAAATTGGACTAACATTCAATATTGGTGGATCTGCTGCAAGCAATTTTGCAACAGTATTTAAAAGAATATCCTAAAGAGGGTGTTGTATGTACGAGATTGATTTGAAAGGCAAATGCGCTCTTGTAACTGGAGGCTATAAAGGCATTGGCTACACTGCAAGTATAGCTCTTGCAAAAGCAAAAGCAAATATAGTAATTGCTGCAAGGAACTATGAATTGTGTCTACAAAAAGCAAAAGAGTTAAGATCCATTTTTGGTATTAATTGTCTTGCAGTAAAGATGGATGTAAGCGATTTGGAAAGTGTAAAAAATGCTGTAAGCAAAGTAAAAGATGAGTTTGGAAAAATCGATATACTTATCAATGCAGCAGGTATTTCTGGCGTTCAAAAACCTGTGATTGAGCTAAGCGAGTCTGAATTTGATGAAGTATTCAATATAGATTTCAAAGGAACATTTTTTGTATCCCAACAAGTCGCAAAAATAATGGTTGCCCAAAATAGTGGCAAAATTATTAACATTGCTTCGATCTTAGGAAAACTTGCAACACCATACATGAGTGGTTACTGCACAAGTAAAGCAGCTGTTATACACTTTAGCAAAGTGCTGGCATTAGAACTTATAAAATACAATATCCAGGTAAATGTAGTTTGTCCCGGGTATTTTTTAACAGACATCAATAAATCATTTTTTAATACACAAAAAGGAAAAGAATACATAAAAGAGCGCATACCAGTAAAAAGGGTTGGAGAATTAAGTGAACTTGAAAGTACATTTATTTATCTAGCAAGCGCTCCTAGCTTTTTAACAGGCGCAGAAATTATCATAGATGGCGCCCAAACAATTATCTAAAGGAGGCTTTAATGCTTAGAACAAAAGAACAATACTTTGAAAAATTATTTTCTATGAAACCCAATGTATACATAGGTGGCAAAAAGGTTACAAGGGATGACCCCAGGCTAAGACCTGGCCTTAATGTACTTGGAGTGACATTTGATTTAGCTCAAGATGAAAAATGGAAAAATGTAGCAACGGCTCATTCAAATCTAATAAATAAAGAAGTAAACCGCTGGGCTTACCTGCCTCAAAACCCATACGATTTGATGCAAAAACAAAAGCTAATAAGGCTTGCCGCAAGGAGAGTAGGTGGTTGTATTCAGCGCTGTATGGGACATGATGCCATAAATGCTTTAGCTATTTGCACAAAAGAAATTGATGAAGCAAAAGGTACAAACTACCATGAAAGATTTATGAATTATTTAAAGGATTACCAGGAAAATGACCTTGTTGGTTGTTGTGCCCAGACGGACTCAAAAGGTGACAGATTAAAAAGACCCAGCGAACAACAAAACAAAGACCATTATGTTCATATAGTAGAAGAAAGAAAGGATGGAATAATAGTTAGCGGTTTCAAAATGTCTGTTACACAAGCAGCTTACGCAGACGAGATAATAGTAATCCCCACACGTGCACTTAAAGCAGACGATAGGGATTTTGCCGTAGCTTTTGCCTTACCTGGAGATTGGGATAATATGCATCTAATAACAAGACCCGTATGGCTTAGAGACAAAGATGATAAAAATGCACCACCTTTTTGTACATATGGTGTATCGGATTCTGTTATTGTATTTGACAATACATTCGTACCAAAAGAAAGAGTGTTTATGTGTGGTGAGTGGGAATTTGGCAGAAGGCTTGCGTTGCTTTTTGCAGATTCCCACAGGCATAGTTATTCTGGGTGTAAACCTGCAGTTTCCGACATCTTATGCGGTGCAGCTTCTTTGGCAGCACAAGCTAACAATATAGAAAAAGTACCTCATGTAAAAGAAAAACTAACAGAGTATGCAGGTGCGGCTGAGCTTGCATATGCAGCTGGAATTGCTGCTGCTGTATTTGGCGAAAAAACAAAATCCGGTGTATTTTTCCCAAACCCGATTTATGCAAATGTAGGCAGGAGACTAACAGGAGAACTTATCTATCATGAATATAATCTTTTAACGGAAATAGCAGGTGGTATAAGCGTTACCTTACCATTTAAAGAAGATTTTTTTGCTGAAGAAACAAAAGGATTTTTAGAACAATTCATAGTAAGAAATCCAAATCTAACAGCTGATTACTCATTAAAGTTATGGAAGTTTATAGAAGATGTTGGGGCATCACCTATGACAGCCTGGTATGAAATAGCTGGAGTTCATGGGGGTGGTTCGCCAATTATGGAAACAATAGCTTTAAGCATTGAATACGATTTTGAAACAAGAAAAAATTTAGCCCGCTATCTTGCAGGTATTGATGACTCATACGATGAATCAAAAGAGCTAAATTTAGAACCAAACGATATTAAATAGGAGGCAAATATGGAAAGTATTGGCGAGCTACTGGGATTTCATCATCCAGATGAAATGAGGGAGTTTTTTAGAAAAAAATCTAAAAAAATGACAAGTAAACTCATGGATTTAAAGCAAGCAGTTTCTCTTGTAAAAGAAGGCGACTATATATCCATAGGAGGCTTTGGTACTGTAAGAATACCTACAGCTTTTATACATGAGCTTTTAAGGGCAAAGAAAAAAAACCTAATAGCAGCGTGTTTTACATCTAATGTAGATACAGACCTTTTGGCTGCAGGCAAAACATTTAATAAAGCTGATGCATCTTATATTATTTCATTTGAAGCACTTGGAGCACCAAAGGTATTAAAAAAATACTTTGAAAGTGGATCAATTCAGTTAACAGAGTGGTCCAATGGTGCAATGGGATGGCGCTATAAAGCAGCTGCCATGGGTTTATCATACTTGCCCGTAAGGTCAATGCTTGGAACAGATACGCAAAAATACTCAGCAGCAAAAGAAGTCACGTGTCCATTTACCGGTATGAA
The DNA here is from genome assembly GCF_023256235.1 of Desulfurella sp. Classification (NCBI taxonomy): domain Bacteria; kingdom Pseudomonadati; phylum Campylobacterota; class Desulfurellia; order Desulfurellales; family Desulfurellaceae; genus Desulfurella; species Desulfurella sp. Next base: position 2,932 of record NZ_JAGDWY010000028.1, on the reverse strand, counting down.
GTATTTAGCTGTCCCTGCACTGTATCCTGATGTAGCAGTTATACATGTCCATGCAGCAGATATTTATGGTAATAGTTATATACGAGGTGTCCTTGTAGCTGATGTGGATATAGCAAAAGCTTCAAAAAAGGTAATTATTACCACAGAAAAAATTGTACCGACAGAATTCTTTAGAGATAACCCGCAAAACACCACTATACCATTTTACCAGGTAGATGCAGTAGTAGCTACACCATACGGGAGTTACCCATGCAATATGCCATATGAATATTTTATGGATGTAGATCATTTAAGAGAATTTCTAAAAGCTGCAGAAGACGAAAAAACCTTCCAGGAGTATTTAGATAAAAACATATACAACTGCAATGATTTTTATGAGTATCTGGATAACTGTGGTGGCATAAGAAGGCTTGAATACCTAAAAGACTTAGAAAGTCAAATAATCATAGAAGGGGGCCTAAGATGAACACTTACAACGATATAGAATTAATGATATGCGTAGCTTCAAGAATATTTGAAGATGGTGCAAGCGTATCTGTAGGCACAGGTATACCGTGCGCTGCTGTTATGCTTGCCCAAAAACTATATGCACCGAATATACTGATAACATTTGAAGCAGGTGCCGTTGCTCCAGTACTTCCTGCTATGCCAATATCAGTTGGTGATTCAACAACAATGCACAAAGCTCTTCAAACTGGCTCTACATGTGATCAAATGGAAATGATTCAACGAGGCCTTATTGATTACTGTTTTTTGGGGGGTGCCCAAATAGATGCCTATGGCAATATTAACTCCACAGTCATCGGCGATTACAAAAAACCAAAGGTAAGGTTTCCAGGCTCAGGTGGAGCAAACGATTTTGCTTCTATGGCATGGAGAATTGTTATGGTAGTGCCTCACTCAATAAGAAGATTTACAAACAAAATAGACTTTATCACTACACCTGGCTATCTAACAGGACCAGGTGCTAGAGAGCAGGCAGGTTTGCCACCAAATACAGGTCCATACAAAATTATTACTAACTTAGCAGTTATGGGCTTTGATGAAGAAACTAAAAGAATGACGCTTGAATCCATTCATCCAGGTGTCAGTATTGATGATATTAAAAACAACACGGGTTTTGAATTAATAATCAAGCAAACACCTAAACAAACTGAGCCGCCCACACAAGAAGAATTAAGAATACTTCGTGAAGAAGTAGATCCATTTAAAGCTGTAATAGAAAGAAAAGCTGAATAATTTTATAAAAGGGGGTAAATTTTATGATTAAAGGTAAAGTAAAAGACGCAATATGGATCCTGGAGGGTGCTTTGGCTATCGTCATTGCCATACTTTTTTTTGCTAAGTTACCGACTCTAACAGTATTTTTTAGTATTCTACTCTTAGCAAATTTTATGCTAATTGGAGCTGGCTCAAGGGTAGATAAAATGTTTTTGATTTATCCTTATGGAACATTTTTGGTAATTTTCTGGGGAGGTTTTTTAGGCTTATTCTACTATTGGAAGCTTTACTATAATGCAATACCAAAAACTCTATTTCTTGGAATGCACCCAGGAACAGCTATTTTATGGGTTGTTTTTCTTGTATTAGGTGGCTTTCTTACAACTATTCTCTCATACACAGTGCTTTTTGAGAAAAATGTAATTTCGCAAAAAGAATGGGATGCGTTTATTTCTGATGTAGAGGATTTTAATAAAAAGCATGAACAAGAAGAAAAACCAGAAGAAGAAATTAAATGATGGGAGGTCTTTTTATGAAAACGGCGGAGATAATTGTAACGCTATTATATTCACTTATAGTTTTATGGTGGGCAATAAGTGCTAAAAAACAGGCTGATAAAAGTGGTGCTAAATTTTTTGCATCCAGTAAAACTTTCGGTGCTTTAGTAGCCGGTCTTGCCGCTGCAACGACTGGCATGAGTGGTTTTGGTTTTGTTGGTGGACCTGGTCTTAATTACAAATTTGGATCAGCAGTAATGTATATGGGTATATTTTTTACTGTAAGTTACGGTTTAATGATGTGGCTAAATGGTAAACCAATGAGAATGATGTCTGTAATTACTAATATCGAAACATTTGCAGATTTAGGAGATGTCAGATATGGAAGCAGAACTTTAAGGTTTTTGATAGCTATTAATTTAATTATCTGTATATTTGCCTACCTTGGAGCTCAAATTTTAGCCGGCGGATACATTTTAAATTCTATTTTTGGAATTTCAGTAAAAGCTGGTGGTTTAGCGCTATTAATATTTACTCTTATATACACTGTTTACGGTGGTATGGTTGGAAGCATAAAGGTTGATTTTTTACAAGGTATCTTAAAATTATTTAGCATAATAGGCATTATTATTGGATTTTACTATATCACAGGTGGGATGGGTCATGCAACTATAACAATTGCATCAAGTAAATTGTTTGGACCTCAGTTTATAGATCCAATAGGACATCCGGATAATATTATGCTACCGCTTGCTATGTCGTGGGTTTTTGTTTTGGCAATTGGCGTTATAGGTCAACCTCATGTAAATACAAAGCTATATTCTCTAAAAAGTTATAAAAGCCTGAAAACATTTGGACTGGTAGGCGGAGTAGGTTATGGCATAATGAGTCTTTTATACATACTGCCTGGAACGGCAGTCCTGTATTTAGTAGCTTCAGGTCAGGTTAAACCATTTAAAGTACCTGATGAAACCATATTTCATTTTTTTAATCATTTACCACCTGTTTTAGCTATTATACTTTTTGCCGGGCTTCTTGCAGCTACTATGTCTACTTCAAGTTCATTTTTAGTTATAGGTTCCTCAATTATAACAAGAGATATTCCTAAATCCTTCAAAAAGACATTATCGCAAAAAGAAGAAGTAATTTGGGGCAGGTGGGCACTGATAATTTTAACTATAGGGGCCGGTATTTTTGGATTATACGGTGGGTAT
>NZ_JAGDWY010000027.1:3081-8372 GCF_023256235.1 Desulfurella sp. | reverse complement strand
ACCGTTTTTATAAATGCGATACTACCAAAAACCAATGTTGTTGGCAAGAAAAAATGTGGTTGATACACTTGGTATTGATACAAGCAAGGTTATTGAAATAAATGTTTGAGTTGGAAAGGATGTGTGTTAATAGTTATAAAAAAGCTAAACAAGATTTATTAGGGTTTCAAGGAGAAAATATTGTTGAAAACTTAGACAATTTAATTCAGGTAATTGATAATTGCGCAGAATACCTAACTAACTTTCAAAATTTTGAGTCATCCATAGAAGAAATATTACAATTTTTATTAAAAAGAAAAGAATATTATTTAGAATGGATAAATATACTGGCTGGGAAGCTTCTTGAAAATTTCCAAAATACATCAGAAGACCAAACATATCATTTATTTAACGCTATTGAAAAACTAAGCAAAAATTGCTTACACCATTTTGATAAAACACAAACACATGAAAAATTATTCCTCATGTACGCATTTCTATTTATTATGTCAGCTAAAAAGATAAACTCCATTGATTATATTGATAAAATAATATCAATGGCAAAAATTGATTTCACAAATAAACCAGAAAAGGAAAAACTTTTAACTACTTGGATAATTATTGAAACTTTAAGCGAATCTAAAGAAATAAAATGGGAAGAAAAAAGTAATTTTTTCTGGGATTGGCAAGAAAATCCGTATTTCAATTTCTTTAAAGACTATAATACTACTCTTAACATACTTTCATCTATTATACTTACCGATAATAAAGTGGGAGGTTATTCTCTAGAAGAATATTATTATTCATATATTTTTTTACAGTTAATCCATTCATTGGATAGTAAATTAAGTGAAAAAGAAAAAAGTCTCTTTAAAGAAAAAGTATTTACCGCTAATACCAACCGTATTTTTAAAGAACTTCATGAAATATTAGCAGATAAAGACACTTTTTATTTAAGTGAGCTAGAGGCACCAGATTCAAATTATTTGCTACTAAATTGTGCTTTTGAAGGATTAAGTTATTTGCATCATTTGAATAAGGATATTATTCCATTTATCTCGCAATCAGAAAGAAAAAAAATAGAAGAAATATACTTTCTATACTGGTTGTGTGAATATTATAAAAATAGCGATTATGCCTTAAAAACATCAAAAATATTAAAAACCGAAACACCCGACTTTATACTAGAAACAAAAACAGGATATAGAATAGGTATAGAACTTATTGCTATGGAAACGGAAGAAGAATTTAAGGAAAGAAGCGGTTATAGTGCAACTTTCATCGATCCAAAAGAAATTACTTCTTCTCTTGTTAAGCAAATAAGAAATAAAATAAATAAAAAACAATCAAAATGCCTCTATAAAAAAAGGAAAAAAGAATTAAATTTGAATGAATTATGGCTTTACTTGCATCTATCGTTTCCTAGCGAAACCCTTATAAAAAGGATAGTGGCATCATCATTAGATAAAGATTTTAATAAAAAAGTTGAATGTGAAATAAAGACTGATTTTGATAATAAAAATAAATGTTTCGATAAAATTTTATATTATGGCCTTAAAGGAGAAATTATTGAAATTGAATTAGAAAAACCTTAGGAAATTTCACTTAAAATTCTTTATTGTTCATAGTAAGCCAAAAAAAATATAATATAAAAATTAAAAGCCACTTTACCTTAAAACTTAAAAAATCGTATAAATGACCCGCTATCCCGTTAAACTGATATTTTTAGAAATATTATCAGAAAAGCATTTTAAGAGTTTTATAGTTTTTCAAAGTAGGCTTAGATTAAAATGATTTTATACGGTTACTTTAGCCTAATGAGGTAAATAAATTACCTTTAAAGCTCTTTTTTTACTTCATCCAGACTTTGAGCTTTGATAGCGATCTTTCTAAGACCTCTCAGTTTTTCTATATCCTGGATATTTTTTATTACAAGAATTATGTCTTTTGGTAAATTACCAAACTTAGCCTCTAATGTATCTATCAAAGAGTTTCTGGCTTCGGTTGCAATTCCTATTTCTAGACCTTTCTCCATTCCTTTCTCAATACCCTCAAGCAAGCCTTTTTCTCTGCCTATCTCTTCTCCCTGCTTTATCCATTTATCAACCAATGGTGCCATTTTGTCACCTCCCAGTATTTCTTTGAAAGTTTTTTCTACTTCTTCTTCGTCATATGTCTCTAAATGAGAAATATAATCCAAAAAGACAAATATTGTATCCTCTTTTGTGTTTTTTATTATTTCAATTATTGTTTTTATGTTTTCTATGTTTTTTTCAAACACATGCTTTAGAAGGTATACTCCTGCTTTGAATTCTATATTGTCTATAGCTTTAAGGATTGTATCATCTGATATCTGGCTTGTGTCTGTTAGTATGTATTTGAAATTTGGCAGGTAGTCGATTATGAGGTCTTTGTGTTTAAAGTAGTCTGCAAAGAAAATAGGTTTTTTCCAGGGCTCTATGCCATGGTAGAAGACTATGGGAATTATAGGTTCATATGGCTGATTGTTTTTTTGATTATAATCCCATACAGCATACATGTATGAAAGTATCTGCAAAGGAGAAAAAGATAAGCTTTCTGATTTGTGTTCTATGATAAAGTATATTTGTGCGTCTTCTTCTTTGAACTTTACTCTAAAGGCTGCATCCATATATAGCTGTTTGTATTTTTTTGAGATTCTTTGGGTGTCTAGTGGGACTATTGAGTTTAAGTCAATGTATGGAAGGAGATTTTTATCCAGTGTGAATTCTATTAGAGATTTTGCATTTTCCTTTCTTGAAAGAAGTGTTTTAAAGAATACATCATACTGCTGGCTTTTTATATTATTGTCTTTGTCCATAGAAAGGCTCCTTACAAGAACTAATTATAGCATAGAAAAAAAGAGGAGTCCAATTTAAATTGCAAGTGGTGTTAAACATTTAATTTTATTTTTTCACTTTAACAAATTTTTCCATTTTTTGCTCTAAATCGTTTTAAAAAGATGGGATCAATTGTCGCTTTTGTTTCCTCGTAATTATACACAGAATGACAGATCAGATCAAGAGGGACAGAGCTTTACTTTTTCATATTTAAATGATACAATTTAAAAACTAAAGGAAAGCTGGGGTATTAAGTGGCCAGAACACCAAGATTAAATCTTGCAGGTTTTTATCATATCATTAATGCAGGTATTAAAAAAAGAGATATTTTCCTGGAGGATAGCGATTTTATTCAATTTCTCTCAATTATTGATGAATATGCAAAGCTATATAGCTTTGAGATTTACTCTTTTTGCTTGATGAAAAACTATTACCACCTTTTGATGAAAACAAATAAGGGCAATATTTCAACTATAATGAAACAGATTAATATGAAATACGCAATTTATTTTAATAAGAAATACAAAATGGCTGGTTCATTGTGGCAAGGTAGGTTTAAATCAAGGTATGTGTGGGATAGCAGCTATCTTGAAATCCTTGTTAAATATATTGAATACAATCCAGTTAAAGCAGGTATTGCTTTAGATATTGGAGGATATAAATATTCAATGAACAGCAAAAGATTTGAGTTTGAGATGCTAAATTATGAGTTGATAAACAGAGTTAATCTTAATGAATTTACTTATGAGGATTTGAAAAAGATTGATGATTTCTTTAATTCTAAAATAGCAATAAAAGACAACAAAGTAGAAAAAATTGAAAAAGTAGATAAAAAACAACTCAACTATTTTTTTGATAACTTTGAAAGAAAAAAAGCAATTTGTGAAGCAATAAAAAATGGATACTCACAAGATGAAATTTCCAAATACTTAGATTTATCTATTAGTGCTATATCTAAATTAAAAAATAACTATCTAAGCAAAGAAAGTCTTTTTAATAAACTAAAAGACAAAGGGATATTTTGGAGTTTTGATAAAAATGCAAAATATGATAATTTTAATGAAAATGTGTTTATTGAATATGTTTTAAGATATGGTGATTTTGACGATATCAAAAAACTTATAAAGCTTTTTGGGAAAAGAAATGTTAAAAAAGTTTGGATGAAAACCCTTGCTCTTGACAAACGATTTATAAAAATAAATTTGATGCTTGCTAGAGTATTTTTTGATATGAATGTGGAAGCTAATTATTTTAAAGAATTAAAAAATGGAAGACTTAAAAAACTTAAAATGCTTGCTACCTGATGCACAAAAGGTATTAAAAGAACTGATAAAACACAGTTTTTTATCAAAATATGTGCTGGTTGGTGGCAGTGCTCTTTCTTTGCATTTGTGCCATAGAAAAAGTGAGGATTTAGATTTTTTTACATACGAAAATAATTTCAATACAGATGAAATTTTGGGATTATTTAAATATTTTCAAAAAAAAGAAATACTCAATAGAACAAATGAATTAATTGATGTATTATTAGATGGTGTAAAAGTTACATTTTTTAATGCCCATTGGGATTTTTTAAGACCTGTAAAAATTTCCAATTTTAATTTAGCAACGCTGGAGCAAATTGCAATAATGAAAACTAATGTTTTGTTTTTAAGAGCAAAATACAGAGATTATTATGATTTATATGTAATAACCAAAGAGTTTGGACTTGAAAAAGCTATAAACGAAGCAAGCAGATTATACAATAAACAAACTAAAGACGGCAGAGAATGTTTTATGTTTAATAAAACTAATTTTTTAAAATATGCAATTGACATGGATAGCATAAAAGAGGATAAAGTGCCGTCGCTGCTTAAACCTAAATACAATATAAGCAAATCAGATATGCAATATTTTTTTAAAGAAAAAATTAAAGAATATGTATCGCAAACAATGCAAAAAATAAAAGAAAATATAACTGAACAAGAAGACGCCTTCACCAAAGAATTAAACGAAAGGCTTAATAATGGTAGAGGCAATGGCTGAGATAGGTAGTCGGGGTTAGGTATTTGGTCTTGGAGCTTCAGGCGGGTAGTCGGTTCTTAGTCTTTGGTGGAGCTTCCTTTCACTTCTCTGCGCTAATAAAAAACGAACAGAATTGCCCTTATTTTTCGTTTTAATCAACAGTTTCAAAAAAAACAATTGAAATCAGAATTACCGCTTCAAAACATTTTTTGTCTTTTTTTAAGGATAAACAAATTACAGGTATAACAATAGACCAAATAGAGAACTATCAACTTAAGAGAAAATTAGAAATTTCTGCATTACATAAAAATAAAAATAAAAGGGATTCTGAGATATCATACAGACTTGTTAATATATAAATATTTACTCTACATAATTTTTTTAACTTTTGTATTAAAAAAGGTTATCTCGATAAAAATCCGGCTTCAGGCATTAAAAAACTAAACGAAC
>NZ_JAGDWY010000027.1:0-3071 GCF_023256235.1 Desulfurella sp. | reverse complement strand
AAAATAATATAAGAAAGAAAACTTATTTATACGATTAGCTGTTTGTGTTAGACAAAATAGAAAATGGATATAGTAAACTATTACTCTAATGATCCAAAATCAAAACTCAATTATAAAAACACTCTAAAAGATTTCTGTAAAATGCTTTTAAATTCAGTTTTATAGTATTTATTAAACTTTCATCTGAATCATTTTTATACAATTGGGACAAAAGATTTGAGACGCTAAGATAATCTTTTTTGTCACCTATGGATTTATAAATGTCTATAGCTTTTGTTAGGTAATCTTCTGCTTTTTTATAATTGCTTTTGTCTAAGTATAACATGCCCAGATACTCGTAAGCTCGAGCCTGCCAATATCTATTGCCAATTTTTTCAGCTAAATCTTTGCCTGATAACAAATATTTTTCCGCATCGGAATAGTTTTTTAATAACCTGTAAATATTTCCTAAATTAAGTTTGGCTTGTGTTTGCCCCAGAAAATTTCCATTTTGTTCGAATATATTTAAAGATTTTTTCAGATATTCAATAGACTTTTGATATTTTCCGTCATTTGAATAGACTACAGCTATATTGTTGTAATTAACTGCTTGGCTATCTTGGTCATTAATTGATTTATTGATGCTTAAAGCCTGTTGGAAATAATCTAAAGATTTTGCGTAATCACCTTCCAAATTATACATTTCACCTAAATTATTTAATTGAGCTGCCTGGCCATTCATATTTTTTAATATTCTATAAAAATTTAGTGATTTTGTGTAGTAATAAATCGCATTTGTTTTATCATCGATATTCTGGTATGCAATACCCATTAAGTTTGATGTTAAAGCTAAATTTTCTATGGAAGTCGACATATTGTAGGCAGTTTTAAAATTTTTCAGTGCTGAATTAAAATCAGATACATTAAGATATGCTTTTCCAAGACATATATATGAATATATGTCTTTAGGCTGCCAAATTACAGCTTGTTTACCGGCATCTATAGCTTTTTTAAAATCTTGAAATTGTAAATAATTAGAGCACTTGAGAACATAATTTTCCTTAGCTGTAACTGTCTGCCTTAATAAAACAAAAATCAAAATACAGTAAAGAGCAATTGCGATAGCAAATCTAATTTTTGTTCTATTGATTTTTTTTCTTTCTAAGCGAAGCATACTGTTTGATCAATTGCATGCGTTCTTTATTTTCTTCATCTTGCGAAGCTTTTTCTATAAACTCTTTAAAAAACGCTATAAATATGGATAGGAAAAATGCGGCAAAAGTAGATACTATAACAATTAACGCTCTTTTTGGGCTTATTCTAATTTGCGGCGGAGTTGCTTTGTCAATGACCTGAATTAAAGATGCACCTTTTGCTTCTTTTACAGCCGCTTCTTCATATAGCTTTAAAAGCATCTCGTAGACTGTTTTTCTAAAACCAAGTTCGCCTACAACATTAATATACTTTCCATAAAAGCTGGGAATTTTACCCAATGGTGTAATTGCATTATTGCTATTATTTGTGTTTGATTCAAGTGCTGAAAGTTGAGATCTTAAGCTAGATAGGGTAGCCTGCGCTTTCTGGTAGGCTGGATTATTAGGGGTTGCATATGTTCCCATTGCTGCAATTTGCGCTTCTTGCACCGCAATTTGCGCTTTAAGGTTAGCAATACTTGCTATAGAAGCTTTGGTTTGTTCGCCAAGCTCAATAACGCCAGTTTTTTTCTGGAAATTTTCAACATTTTTTTCTGCTTCAACTAATTTTATATAAGCTTTCTTAAGTTCACTCTCAAAAAATTTTCTATCAATGCTGGCCTTTGTAATGGCAAGGTGATTATTTAAATCCCTCAATGCAGCCACAAAAGCATTAGCAATTTGAGCTGATCTTACTGGATTTTTATCTTTATAGCCAACTGTAATAATGCCTGTCTTTGTATCGACTTGAACATCCAAATGTTTAAGCACAGCTGTTCTTGCCGAATCGATATTTTTTGCTTTATACAGCTTCATTAGATTAAACTGCTTTATAATTCTATCTACAACAAAATCACTTTTTAGTAAATTTTCATAGATTTCTGATGGATTTTTAGCAGAGATCCCTAACCCCACTGCTGCAGCAGCAGTTTGAGCAAATGCTGAGCTCAGAGATGATTCTGCTCCTTGAGGGGGCATCAAAGTAGTTTTAGCTTCATATACTGGCGTCATCAAAAGACTTATTATTATGCTCAATACAGCAACGCCAAATGTTATGGAAAATATAAGTTTTTTATGCTTCAGTAAAACAATAAATAAATCAAGGAGATTTATTTCATCGTCATCCGAAACGTTTTGATAACCCAGATTGTTTTTTTCCTGATTTTCAACCATTAAATATTTCTATATCCCAAAAGTTTCAATTAATCCAACTTTCCAACTGCCATTTTCTTTGTACATTTTTAGATCAAAAGGCTCTTGAGCCTTTTTGTATTTTATAACAATTATTGCTTTATTTCCATCAAATTTTACTTTTTTCCAAACACTTTCATTTAAAACCATGTTTGGATCAAATGCTTTTAAATATCCAGACCAAAAAGATTGAGCAATAGCTCCGTCGGATTTAAAATCTTCTTCAATCGATGATTTCGAATAAGTTTTTATTTTAGATTTTAAAAGATTTTTGTAAACGCTTTCAATGATTTTATCCTTAGAACCGCTGCTCAAATTAGCCCACACTGATTTAAAATCTTTATTTTGCATGTTTTCAAAGAATGAGTTGGCGGTGTTTAAAACTTTATCAACTTTTTCCCTTTGTTCATAATTAGCATAAGATACTTTAGGTATTAGAGTAATAAAAGAAAAGATTATAAGTATACAAAGAACTAATGTTTTTTTTATAAACCAACCCATCTTAAAATTCCTAACAAAACCTTTTAAGTATAATTTACTGACAGCTCAACTTTTAATGGTGAGCTGTTGTAGTTACCGTGCTGCTGCTACTACTACTGCTTCCACTTGCTGCTATTGCTACACCCGCAACCACTGCTGCACCCGCTGCTATAGCTGCAATAGTGCCGGCGCTAACTGTGCCTGCTGCTGCTGCGCCTGCACCTGCGC
>NZ_JAGDWY010000026.1:20919-43506 GCF_023256235.1 Desulfurella sp. | reverse complement strand
AATTATTTAAATTAAAGAAGAATGTTGATAATATTAATGAGGAATTTAAATTATTGAATGTTTATCTAATTAAAATAATACAGGAGATGAGATATAAATGATTTTACAGTAAGAGGTGACTGAAAAATGAATAAATATAAAAATAATAAAAAAGATATGACCATTAAGTTTTTGGAATATAATATAAAAATAGATATACCCGCAATGGCCGAACTCAATAAACCTTTGGAATTATATTGTAAAATTAATGACAAAAAATACATTATACGCATAAATTTTATAGAGGAAAAAGAGGGTGATTGAAATGAGAGAGACAATAGCAAAAAAATTCGAAAAATTACCAAAGACTGAAACAAAAGAACATGTAACACAAAAATATAAATGTAAGATTTGCGGTAAAGTAGTGAAAAGAAAAGAAAGAGTACCACATTATAATACCCACAGAATAGACAAAAAATTAAAGAGGTGAAGTGTATTGTCTAATATGATGATTAGTTATTCTGATCTCCCCGAAAAAACGACCGTGTTTGGCCCCCCTGGGACGGGTAAAACTTATACGCTCGAACACATATTTTCATCATACACGAGTTCTGGGAGAGATGATGCGTTGTATATCACGTATTCGCGGTCGATGGCCTCGGATGCACGAAGGAGAATGGATTTGTCAAAAGAGTACGTTTCGACGTTTCACTCTGCGTTCACGCGGTTTCTCGGGTGGGACATGGACAGTTTCCTTACCGATGACGATTATACTGAGTTTGCACGCATTACTGGGCTGAAAAAGACCGCAACAATCGATATAAACAATGAGGAAATAGAGGAGGAGGATGAAATTACACAGTTTCTCCGTGGATATAATTATCTGTACCTTAAATACGGCATAGAGGCCGAGAAACATATCCATGAAATGACGAAGTTTTACATAAACGGAATTGATTTTGGATATTTGTTTGACAAGTATAACGATTTCAAGTTCAAGAAAGGCAAGGCCGATTACACAGACATCATCACAGAAGTGTTTAAGAACATATACGTTTTGCCAAACCTTGGCCTTTTGCTTGTAGATGAGGTTCAGGACATGCGGCCGATCATGTGGAAAATCATTGAGAAGTGGTATTCCTCTGGAAAGATAGAAAAACTCGTTGTTGCAGGCGACGACGACCAGAATATATACTACTACGACGGTGCGGATGTCAGGGATATGCTGAAGTTTGCTTCAAATACCAGAAAAATATATCTCAACCAGAGTTTCAGAATACCAAGACAGATAAGAGACGTTGCAATGGAGACACTGAAACAAATCACTACACGTGAAAAGAAAGATTTCCAGCCAGCGGAATGGGACGGGAAAGTCATAAGATTAAACAATCTCGAACAGGCAATCCGTATGCTTGCCGAGATGGATGGGTCAAAGTTCATCCTTGCACGGACAAGGTATTATATTTTGCATGCAACAAAGATTTTAAATATCTTGAAATACCCATACCTCACAATAAACTCAAACCACAGTTATCTGTCTCCGTACAACATGTCGGCCATCGAACTGGCAAGCATATTTATGGACTGGCCTCCAAAAGATTTTGAAAATATGAGGAAGATAATTGTAAATCTTCCAGCAAACGTCCTTGTTCGTGGGATAAAATCCAAGTTCGAGGAGAGAAAGTATGACAAACTACCACAGAACCTGTTTTATAAGACCGATGACTATTTCAATTCATTTTTCGTAAAGAAGTTCGATAAATATGAAATTTTGGATATGATGGATATACCTGTAAATAAGAAAAACGCAGTCAGAAATCTTTTATCTTCAGGCCAAAAAATAGATGTCGAACAAATAATAAAAATAGATACCATCCATGCCGCCAAGGGGAGGGAGGCCGATAACGTCCTCCTGATACAGAACGTCCCAAGAACTACATACATGGAAATGTTTTCGGATAGAAATATTTACGATTCAGAAATGCGTATCAAGTACGTGGCCATCACAAGGACGAGAAAGACACTCATCCTTGTCAACGACCCGACAATTTCTCATATGTCAATTTGAATAAAATTGATATTATTTTTATCTTTTTATTACAATTGAATTTATTATTACGATATTTTATTTCAAATTCTATTAAACCGAAATATTATTAATAATTTTATATTTTCTAAATGACGTGTAGAAAAGCATCTGAAAATTATAAAAATACTCGGATGATCATAATAAAAAAAATTTCCCCCCTTTTTCTATATAGGAAAAAAATATATGGGTATATATGGGTTAAAAAAATTGGTTACCTGGTTACCTATTATTTTTATTGGTAAAAAATACTATCGACTCTCTATCTATCTATCTATCTATCTAATTATATACTATATAGGGATTTGGGAGAATTTAAAGAGAAATATAAAAATAAAATTATATATCTGAGACGAGGTAACCGAGTATTGGTTACCTATCGGTAACCCGATAACCAGACGAAATTCGTCATGTTTTATAAAAATCATAATAATAATAAGTAAATTTTAAATATTCGATAAAATATAACTATTGGCATGGGAGAGAACTGTTCCACGCAGACGTGGGAAGAATGGGTTAATGACTTCAAGCACGGCAGGACGCACGTTGCGTATGGCCTTATAACGACTGCAGGCCTCAACACCGTGATGGCCGTCATTGAGCCGAACATATTTTACAGGATAGTGTTTGTGGTCAATGCAATAATTTCAGTTGGGTCGCTCGTGGATACGGTGGCACATCTGTATTACCATTGAGGCCACCGATATTTAATGAAAAAAGTAGGGAAGGGAAGGGGAAATGAGAATTGGCCTTTTTTTGAATTTACCCCCCTACGTATTGGGCTATTTTTTGAGGTATGTCTTGGGTTCAAGGGGAATTATACCTTTTCTCACTTAAACTCCAAATGTACACCGAATGGAAAACTACTACTACCTAAATAGGATTCGTCTAACATAATGTAAATATCCTTAGGATCTCCAAAAGGCTCATAAAAAGCAGTAATTTTTAACAACATAGGAATTATTCCATGTTTTATTATGTAATTATCTATATATTCTTCACCTTCAATATATTTATCAATAATTTTGTATAATGGTTTATGGCCTTCTTTTTCTACTCTCAAAAAAATATAATCATCATTAGGGTGTTCATTATATATTCCCATTATAGATAATGTATAATCTAACTCTTTGTTTAAAGCAACTCTCCTTATGTATTTGGCCATAATTTGTTTATTAAGCATATTCAATGAAAGAATATTATTCATATACTCACAGAAGTTCATTTTCATCACCAAAACCGTAAAAATACTTCTTTATTTTTATGTTTTTTTAATTTATCTGAAAAAATGCTAAGATTAAATGGCTCTTTTACATAAATATCCATATCATAATAATAACCAATTTTTAACACCATAGGAATTATTCCATGTGTTTTTATGTATTCATCTACATATTCTTCATTTTCAAGATGTCTTCCAACAATTTTATATACTGGTTCATGGCCAACCTTTTCTACTCTAAATTTATAAGAAGAAGGTAATACAACAATTTTATAAGTAGGAGGTAATCCTGGAAAATCATATATTTGAGAGATACCTAAATAAACATATTCTTCAATTCCAACAGAATATATTACTCTTTCTATAGTTTGTTTAGTTGTTATATCCAAGGAAATAAGATTGTTTACATATTCACACATATTCATTTCAATCACCTCAACTGAATATGAACTTTACCTCCTTAAGAGTATCTAAGTTTTTAGTTTTTCCTTCCCATATGGTTAGAGAGTATCCTATATTTGTAAATGTAATGAATGGATATTTAATATTTCTATATCTTACCTTCATTGTATTGTAAAACACTACATTGTGAATGTCGCTTAAAACAGGGCCTATATTAACTGCTATAGAATATGTAGTATATTTTTGGTCTATATTTACACCTATATCTATTCCTTTCTGACTAGTATTTAAAATTAAAATCCAAAGGTGGCTGATATCGGCTAGGTTGTTTACATACTCACACAAATACATTTACATCCTTCCCGAAAAACAAAATAACATCTTTTTTCGTAGGTTTTTT
Source organism: Desulfurella sp. (assembly GCF_023256235.1). Lineage (NCBI taxonomy): Bacteria > Pseudomonadati > Campylobacterota > Desulfurellia > Desulfurellales > Desulfurellaceae > Desulfurella > Desulfurella sp. Next base: position 39,417 of record NZ_JAGDWY010000026.1, on the reverse strand, counting down.
GAATTTCCCAGAATAAAGGTCAGAATACAACGCCTCTTCTATAAAAACACCATGGTCTTTTTGATAAAAAATTTCTATCGCCAGGGGAAGCATTCCATATTGTTCTATGAAGAGTGTATCTACCAATTCTTCATTTTCAATATGTTCTCCAAAAATTTTATATAATGGCTTATTGGCCCTCTTCTCTACCCTCAATTTATAAAGAGTACTAAATAATCGTTTAAATATTGTTTTGTCTTCAGTATAAACATATTTTAGAAATACAACTTCTTTTATTTCTCCTTTCAAAACCTGATTAGATATATTATCTAAGGAAACAAGGTTATTCAAATATTCACACAACTTCATTCCCAATCGCCTCCAAACATTAATTTTACTACAGATGCAGGCAATGTCCTTCGTGTCATATTTAGGCCATAGTAATACAAACTTGAAAAATCTAATACCAAAGGTAATATTCTATCCTCAAATGCTTTTTCTACTCTCAATCTAAAAAAAATGTAATTAATTCCATTAAAGAGTATTATATAATTATCATTTGGTTCATCAAAAACATTTTTATAAAAATTAACATAATCTATTTTTCCTCTCAATCCTTGTTTAGATAACATGTCCAATGAAATAATATTATTCATATACTCACACATCTTCATATCAATCACCTCTAAATATCAAATAACTTATTTTTTCCGTAGGTTTTTTGAATTTCCCAGAAAAAAGGTCAGGTTCAAATGATTCTTCTAAAGAAATGACATTAAAAGAGTCATCACAACTAACATCTAACACAATGGGAAGTATTCCGAATTTTTTTATGTATTTGTTTACTTTTTCTTCATTTCCAATATGTTCTCCAATAATTTTATGTAGAGGCATATAAGTCTCCTTCTCCACTCTAAATAAATAGTAAATAAGTATGAATCGATTAAATATTATATTGTCTGTAGAATAAACATATTTATCAAATTTAACAAAAAGTGTTTCTTTTGTTAAACCTTGTTTAGATAATACATGTAAGGAAATAAAGTTATTTAAATATTCACACATCTTCATTTTCATCACCTATACATCAAAAATACTCCATATGGCCTCTGTAAACATGAAAATTCTTCCAAACGCATAGAATTAACATCAGAATAAATATAATACCAAGTATGAAATTCTAGCATCAAAGGAATCTTTCCATATCTCTTTATGTATGAATCTATACGTTTTTCATCCTCGGTCGGCTCATCAAGTCCAAGAACTTTATACCACGGCTCATGGGCCTCCTTTTCTACTCTAAATATAAAAGCACTATCATTAGCACCCTCCAGGTATAATATATTTTGTTCAGAATGATTATATCTATATACAAAAACTTTTTCTATTTTCCCTATCTTAACTTGTTTAAATAATATGTCCAAGGAAAGAAGATTGGCCATGTATTCACAGAATTTCATTTTCATCACCTATACTCCAGAAACGTATCTTTACATTAAATGCAGGAAATGTTCTATATGATTCAAATACGTTAAAGTCTTTTAAATAATGAATTTCTAATGCTATTGGAACCTTTCCATGTTTCATTATGTAATTGTCTACATATTCCTCATTTGGAATTTTTGTACCATAAATTTTATATAACGGCTCATGGCCTTCTTTCTCTACTTTCAAAGAAATTGAACCTGACCTAATCAAAGTTTTATTAAGCATATTGACGGATGAACTATAAGTTTTAATTTCTTTATCATTAAAAAAGACATTACTTACTTCTCCTATTCTAATTAGATTTTTAATAGAATCCAAGGAAAATACGTTAAGGACATATTCGCATATCCTCATTTTTATCACTCCAAAATACCAAATGTTATCTCTTTTGGAGATTTTACTAAATATTCTTCATTAATTTCTACATTTTTACGTCCTTTAACAAATTCGCCAGTAAAAATTTCTAGTGCCAAAGGAATCTTTCCATATTTCTTTATGTAATTACTTATATATTCATAGTATTTTTTTTCTGTAATTACTACATCATAAATTTTATATATTGGCCCAATGTCGGTATATGTTACATAAAGAATATTAAATATTGGTTCATTGATATCTTTCTCTACTTTAAATTTAAAAGAAGAAAGGGCTTTAAGAAAAAGATTGGCCACAGACAGCACTTTACACAAGTAAAAATTACGCAAATTCTTGCTTAATAGGGGGGCATTAAATGGCACATAAAAAAGGGCTTGGCAGTAGTAAAAACGGAAGGGATTCTATTGGCAAAAGGCTTGGTGTAAAAAGATCAGACGGCCAATTTGTTAATGCTGGCGAAATAATTGTTAGGCAAAGAGGGAGCCATTTTCATCCTGGATTGAATACAAAATTAGGAAAAGACTACACTTTGTTTGCTCTTAAAAGCGGAACAGTAAAATTCGGAGAAAAATTAGGAAAAAAGATAGTTAGTGTAATAGCTTAACAAAATGTTCATAGATTATGCTAAAATCACAATAAAATCAGGTAATGGTGGGGATGGTTGTGTAAGCTTTAGAAGGGAAAAGTTTATAGCAAAAGGCGGACCTGATGGTGGCGATGGTGGCAAAGGCGGTGACATTGTATTTAAAGCAACAAAACATGAAAATACACTTCTAAAATTTCGTTTTCAAAAGTTTTTCAAAGCACAAAATGGTCAAAGCGGTTCTTCAAATAATAAAACAGGTAAAAATGGAGAGGATTTAGTAATAGAAGTTCCAATAGGCACAGTAATAAAAGACATTCATGGAAATATATTGGCTGACCTGGATGCAGATAAAAAAGAATTTATTGCGAGTTTCGGCGGTGAAGGCGGCAAAGGGAACTCTCATTTTGCAACCTCAACAAACCAAACGCCAAGATTTGCTACAAAAGGCAAAAAAACCAAAGAGCAAGAAATCATACTCGAGTTAAAATTGCTTGCCGATGTAGGTTTGGTCGGTTTTCCAAATGCTGGAAAATCCAGTTTATTAAGGTCAATTTCAAATGCGACACCGATAGTTGCCAATTACCCTTTTACAACAATTGTACCCCATTTAGGTTATGTTTCTTACAATGAAAGAAATTTTGTTGTTGCTGACATACCTGGCATAATTGAAGGTGCAAGTCAAGGCAAAGGTATGGGTACAACTTTTTTACGCCACACTGAGCGCACTAAAATTTTGTTATTTATTTTGGACATAACAGATAAACCAAAATTGCATTTTGATATTTTAATAAAAGAACTTGACTCTTATGGGTTAGGTTTAACAACTAAAAAATTTGCAATTGCTTTAAATAAGATTGATATTGTAGCAAATATAGATAAAGAAAACTTTAAAAAACAATTTACACCTTATGATATTTTTTTTATAAGCGCACTAAAGAAAACAAATATAAAGGAGCTCCTTGATTGGATAACCAAGAATATATAGATATAAACAGATATAAAAGGATAGTTATTAAGGTTGGTAGTGCTATTGTAGCAAATAACAACGATATAGATATTAATAAGATTAATGAAATAGCCCAGGATGTTTCTTTTTTAATAAATCAAAATAAAGAAGTACTTATTGTATCTAGCGGTGCTGTTGCATGCGGTATGAAAATTCTAAAAATTAAGAAAAAACCCGAAAACCTACCTCTTAGACAGGCTTTAGCAAGTATCGGACAACCTTACTTGATGAGTTTATATACTAAAGCATTTGCACATTATTTACTAAATGTATCGCAAGTTTTGATAAGTATTGAAGATATATTAAGCAGAAAGCGCTATTTAAATGCCAAAAATACATTTGAAGCACTCTTTGGTTTAAAGATAATACCCATAGTAAACGAAAATGATTCGGTTGCAGTCAAAGAATTAATGTTTGGTGACAATGATAGCCTTTCGGCTCATATTTTAAATCTTGTTGAAGGTAATTTGCTTATAATTTTAACAGATGTAGATGGTGTATTTGATAAAGACCCAAAATTATATCCAGATAGCACACTTATAAAAACAATTACCAATGAAGAACCTTTATTAAAAAACCTAAAAGGTAAAAGTAAGCTAGGAGAAGGCGGTATTGCCAGCAAGATAAAAGCAGCTCTAACTGCATCAAAAGGTGGCAAAACTGCTGTCATAATTAATGGTAAAAAAACAAATCCTATAAAAAGTTTATTTTTAGACAAAAATTTCCTTTATACAATTTTTTTACCGAAAGACTATGTAAAATCAAAAGTATACTGGATCAATAATTGTTTAAGTTTGGGCAAACTATACATTGATCGCGGTGCGTTCGAAAGTATAAAGCAACGCAAAGGACTCCTGGCAAAAGGTATAAAAAATATTGAAGGTGTTTTTTTAAAAGGTAATGTAGTAGATATTGTCTTTGAAGGCAAATCAGTAGCAAAAGGCATTGTAAATTATGATTCTACTGATATTGAAAAAATAAAAGGCATTCATTCAAAGGAAATTGATAAAATATTGGGTCATAAAACTCGAGATGATGTAATAAGTACAGATAATATAATAATATTGCAAAACAGCTAAAAGGAGCATTTATGTTTAATTATATTGAAGATCTATGTAAAAAAGCAAAAAAAGCTTCACAAATCTGTTTAAGCGAAGAAAAAATAAATGCTTGCTTAGAAAAAATTGCTCACAACATAAGCACAAACAAAAACCATATCATAGATGAAAACTCAAAAGATATTCAATCAAGTAACATCTCTAAAGCCCTAACAGATAGACTTACTTTGAATGAAAAAAGAATTGATTCAATAATTGAGTCTTTACATACTATAATAAACCTTAAAAGCCCGGTAGGCGAAATTATAAAAGGCTGGAAGCTAAAAAATGACATTGAGATAGAAAAAGTGCGTGTTCCCATTGGAACAATAGCAATAATATACGAAGCAAGGCCAAATGTAACAGTTGATGCATTTGCATTGTGTTTCAAAAGTTCGAATTCATGCGTGCTAAGGGGTGGAAAAGAAGCGTTTAACACAAATAAATACTTAAGCTCACTAATTAGGCAAACACTTGAATCATTCAATATAAACCCCGATTTTTTAACATTTATAGACAAAACAGAAAGACAAGCTATTGAACATTTAATTAAAATGGACAAGTATATAGATCTGTTAATCCCGCGAGGCGGAGAATCACTTATAACATTTATCTCTAAAAACGCTACAGTGCCAGTAATTCAGCATTACAAAGGCTTGTGTCATCTCTATATTGACGAAAGCGCAAATATTGATATGGCATTAAATATTGCATACAATGCAAAAGTTCAAAGACCATCCGTTTGCAATGCCATAGAAACACTTTTGGTCCACAAAAATATTGCAAATGAGTTTTTGCCTGCTCTAGCAAAAAAATTTGAAAATATTGTTGAACTTAGAGGATGTGAAAACACGCTTAAAATTTTACCTAATATAAAACAAGCAACTCAAGAAGATTGGCAAACAGAGTATTTAGATTACATACTATCCATTAAAATCGTTGATAGCACAGACCAGGCAATAGAGCATATCAATGAGTACGGCTCAAAACACTCAGAAGCCATTGTTACACAAAATTACACAAATGCAGAAGATTTTTTGAATAAAGTTGATGCTGCTTGTGTTTATGTTAATGCTTCTACACGTTTTAGTGACGGTGGTGAATTTGGTTTTGGAGCAGAAATAGGTATAAGTACTTCAAAATTGCATGCACGAGGTCCAATGGCTTTGGAAGAGCTTACAACATACAAATATAAAATTAGAGGAAATGGTCAAATAAGATCATGAGGATAGCTTTTTTTGGTGGCACATTCAATCCTATACATATTGGTCATTTAATCAGTGCAATTGAAATAAAGGAGTATTTTTTTATTGATAAATTTGTATTTATACCAACAGGCATACCGCCTCACAAAAAGATTATTGATCTAAGTGCAAAAGACAGATACGATATGGTTGCCTTAAGCGTAGCTGGTCTTGAAGGCTTTGAAGTAAGTGATATCGAAATAAACTCAAAAGAAATTAGCTATACTGTAGATACAATTGATTTGTTAAAAAAACAATACAAAAATGATGAACTGTTTTATTGCATAGGTGCAGACGCATTTTTGGGCATTGACACATGGAAAGGTTACAAAGAGCTATTAAACAAAATAACTTTTATAATTATAACAAGACCCAAATATAGCATAGAGCAAATCAAGCTAAAATATAACTGGCTAAAATTTATTGAAGCAAAAAAAATTGCAAAATACCCCCCAAGACACCAAAGCGCTTATATTTATTACCGAAAAATAGACATATCTTCAAGTCAGATTAGAAAACGTGTTAAAGAAAAAAAAACCATTAGGTATTTTGTACCATACGATGTAGAAAAAATGATTTTAGAAAAGAGGTTTTACCTTAATGAATAAAATTTTAGATATATTGTGCGAAAAAAAAATTGAACACATTAAAATTATTGACATGAAAAATATACAGGTTTTATTTGATTATTTTGTTATAGGCACAAGTAATTCTTTAAATCAATCCCTTGCTTGTGTGGATGAGCTTGAAAAATTAAGTATAATTAACCATGTGGAAAGTGATGAAAAGGGTGACTGGATACTTATAGACTGCGGACTGATAATTATTCATTTATTCAGTGAATCAAAAAGAAAAGAAATAGACTTAGAGTATTTATGGAAAGATATGCCAATTGACATTTTTGAATGCAAGTAAAGTTTATTTTTGTGGGGAAAAAACTTAAGTTGGATAGTTTTTGTGAAGTTTATATAAAACGTATAAAAGCATTTTGCAGTACCGAAATGATTTATATTAAACCTTCAACGCTTAAATTAGAAGCCTTGTTTATACAAAAAAAGATTAAACCAGATGATTTCGTATTTATACTCGATGAAAACGGCAAACAACTAAATTCATACGAATTTGCAAATCTTATCAAAACAATCAATAAAACTATGGTATTTGTAGTTGGCGGTGCTTTTGGAATAGATAAAAAATCTTTTAAAAATGCTTTTTTTCTTTCTCTTTCAAAACTTACACTTCCACACCAAATCGCAAGATTAATTGTATGCGAAAGCGTGTATAGAAGTTTTACAATAATTAAAAATATACCCTACCACAAAGAATGATATATTATAATGTAAAAACACTATCCCAAACAAAAAAAATAGCACAAGAATTTGCACAAATAATAAAACAAAAAAAGCAAGCTATTGTTTTTTTAAAAGGAGACTTAGGAAGTGGTAAAACAACTTTTGTCAGATTTGTTTTGCATTATCTAGGTATTAAAGATTTCAAAGGAAGCCCATCCTTTACTATCGCACATGAATATTACACAAAAGAAAAAAAAGTAATACATATGGATTTATATAGAATTCAAACAAAAGAAGAGCTTCTTAACACGGGAATTTTTGAATACTTTGATCAAGTAGCAATTTTTTTTATAGAATGGCCGAATTTACTTGAAATTAAACCCGATATTGTGATAGAATTTAATACAACAATAAAACAAAGGAGTATCGGGATTGATTGGGCCACAAACTAAATTATACGCGATAATTGGTAAACCAATAAAGCATAGCTTATCACCGAAGTTACACAATGCTATGTTTGAAAAATATGGTATTGATGCCGTTTACTTAGCGTTTGAAGTAAACAACATAAAACAAGCCATAGAAGGCGTTAAAGGTCTTGGTATTAAAGGTTTAAACGTTACATTACCTTTCAAAAACGAAGTGATTAAATTCTTAGATTCTATCGAGAGTCAAGCAAAAATTATTGGATCAATAAACACAATTAAAAATTCAAACGGGACACTTTTGGGTTACAATACAGATTACCTTGGCTTTTTTGAAACCATAAAAGATATAGATTGCAACAAAAGCATCTGCATATTAGGTTCTGGCGGAGCATCTGCTGCTTGCATTTATGCCTTTTATAAAAAAGGCGTTAAATCTTTAAATATTTACAATAGAACATTTGCAAATGCTTTTAAACTTAAAGAGCAATTTGGAGACTTAATAACACTTAATTTAATAGAAAAAAAAGATATATATAAAAATGAAATTATTGTAAACACAACATCAGCTGGCATATTAGGTAGCGAAGACATCATTGATCTAAATTTATTAAACAAAAATAGTTTATTAATAGATATTGTTTATAAATCTGAGCTTATAAAGAAAGCTGAAAGTCTTGGAATAAATAGTATAGATGGAACAAAAATGTTTATTTATCAGGCATACCATGCATTTAAAATCTGGACTGACATTGAGTTTGATATAAACCATGCATTTGAGGTTATAAATGGCTCAAGCTAACAGGCAATTACTTGGCACAATGCTTTTATACGAAAATAAAATTACACAAGAACAACTTGATAGAGCATTGCAAAAGCAAGCCCAGACAGGTGATTTGCTTGGTAAAATACTTGTAGAAGAACATATAATAACTGAAGATGAACTTTTGGAGTTTTTGGCTAAAAAATATGGCTTAGAAACAATTGACCTTTCAAAAATTCAAATTCAAAAAGAAGCGATCAATTCAATACCTAGCGAAGTTGTAAGAAAACACCGCATCTTACCGTTTGCAATAGATAATAATGTACTGAAAATAGCTTTGTTTAATGCTGAAAATGTTTTTTTAATAGACGAAATACGTTTTCTTACCGGCAAAAAAATATCCATTTATCTTGCCAAAGAAAGTCAGATTAATGAGTATCTTGTAAGATATTATGGAACAACTAAAGAATTAGAAGTTTTGGTAAAAAATGTAACAGAAAATATAGAGAGTTCTATTGAACAAATAGAAAGCCTTGATTATGATGAAGTAAGCAATATTGACGATGCACCTATTATTAAGCTTGCAAACAGTATATTAGAATCTGCCGTCAAAGAAGGTGCTTCGGATATTCACTTAGAACCATACGAAAATACATTTAGAGTAAGGTTTAGAATTGATGGCAAAGCAAAAACAGTTAACACACCACCAAAAACAATTGCTTCAAATCTTATTACACGTTTTAAAATTATGTCAAAGCTCAACATTGCAGAAAAAAGACTACCCCAAGACGGTAGAATCAGAATAAAAACACTTGGTAAACTAATTGACTTAAGGGTATCTACAGTGCCTACGGTATTTGGAGAAAAATTAGTTATGAGGCTACTTGATAGGGAAAATATCAAAGTTTCGCTTGACAACATAAACATGAGACCAACTGACTTGCAGCGATTTAGAAACGCAATAAACTTACCAAACGGCGTTGTTATTGTTACAGGACCTACAGGTTCTGGTAAATCCACTACGCTTTATGCCGCTTTAAATGAATTAAACAAGGAAGACAGAAATATTATGTCTGTTGAAGATCCTGTAGAGTATAATCTAGAAGGCATTAATCAGGTGCAGGTAAAAGAAGACATAGGTTTAACTTTTAGTAGCGCCCTTCGGGCATTTTTAAGGCAGGACCCAGATATTATTATGGTTGGCGAAATTAGAGATACAGAAACTGCAGAAATTGCCGTTAGAGCTGCTTTGACCGGGCATCTTGTGTTATCTACACTCCATACAAACGATTCGGTATCTGCAATCACAAGACTTGTAGATATGGGCATAGATAGATACTTAATTGCAAGTTCACTTAGGTTGGTTTTGGCTCAAAGACTGGTTAGAAAAATTTGTTCCTACTGCAAACAGCCTGTTAATTTACCTAAAGAAGTTTTGTTAAAAGCTGGTTTTTCTGAATCGGATTTAAATGATATAAAGATTTTCAAAGGCAAAGGCTGTTCTCATTGTTTGGATACAGGCTACAAAGGCAGGATGGCAATATTTGAAGTCCTACCGATAACAGATGAAATAAGAGAAATGATAATAAACGGTAAACCTGAAAACGATATAAGACAAAAAGCACTTGAGCAAGGTATGCTTACTTTAAAACAGGATGGTTTACAAAAAGTCAAGCAAGGCGTAACAACGCTTGAAGAAGTTTTAAGTGTGGCTATAAACTAAAAGAGGTATTTTATGAAACCAAAAGATTTAGTTGAACTTTTGAGGCATATCTGTTCAATCAAAGCCAGTGATTTACACATTACAGTAGGCTCTCCACCAAGGGCAAGAGTAAATGGCGACCTTGTAAATTTAGATTATGACATGTTAACTCCTACAGATACGCGTGATTTATGCTACAGCGTAATGAACGAGTTAAATAGAAAACGCTTTGAAGAAAATTTTGATGTGGACTTTTCGTTTGGCGTACCAGATCTTGCACGATTTAGGGCAAACGTATTTATGCAAAGAGGCTCTGTTGCTGGAGCTTTTAGGATAATACCGCAAGAAATCCCAGATTTTAACACTTTAGGCTTACCATCTATAATAAAAGAATTTGCTAATTTACCGAAAGGATTGGTTTTAGTTACAGGACCTACAGGTTCTGGTAAATCCACCACTTTGGCTGCACTTTTAAATTTGATTAATAAATCCAGACCCGTTCACATTATTACGCTTGAAGATCCAATTGAATTTACATACAAGCACGATAAAGCTCTTGTTAACCAAAGGGAAATTGGCACGGATGCATCAAGTTTTGCTCAAGGCTTAAAACATATTATGAGACAGGACCCGGATGTCATTTTAATTGGTGAAATGAGGGATGCAGAAACAATAGCAGCAGCACTTACTGTAGCTGAACCTGGCCATTTAGTATTTGCTACGCTTCATACAAATTCAGCAGCAGAAACAATAACAAGAATTGTAGACGTATTTCCTTCATCACAACAAGAGCAAGTTAGAGTTCAACTTTCTACATCTCTACAAGGCATTGTAACACAAGCATTATTAAAGAAAAAAGATAATTCTGGAAGAGTTGTAGCAGTTGAAATTTTGGTGCCAAATGCAGCTATAAGGAATTTAATTAGAGAAAACAAAATCCCCCAAATATACTCAACAATGCAAATAGGACAGGAAAAAACCGGTATGAAAATATTCAACCAATCATTGTTTGAACTCTACTCAAAAGGCTTAATATCCTACAATGAAGCACTAAATGCATCTTTAAACAAAGATGAGCTAAAAAACATGATGGATAGGATAAAAATTAATATGAGGAGTTAACTATGCCATACTTTAGGTGGAAAGGTAACATAAACAATGTAAAGCGCAAAGGAGAAGTTATAGCTGATAGCAAAGAAGCTGCTATAATGAAATTGAAAAAACAAAATATTGATGTCTTATCCATAAAACAATCAGCACCACCAATTGAGCTGGATTTTTTAAACAAGGTAAAACCTAAAGACTTAATGATTATGACAAAACAACTATCCATTATGCTAAATGCTGGTATACCTATAGTATCTGCTTTTAATATATTAATAGAACAAGTAAAAAATACAAAACTTAAAAAAATCATTACAGATATTAAAGAAAAAGTTGAAGCCGGCTCTTCATTTTCTAACGCCTTAAGGGAACATAAAGATATCTTTTCTGATTTATACATAAATATGGTAGAATCAGGCGAGACAAGCGGTAACTTAGATGCAGTGCTCCAAAGACTTGTTATTACTATGGAAAAAGATCTGGCGCTAAAACGCAAACTCAAAGGTGCTTTAATTTATCCAACAATGGTAAGTATTGTAGCTGTTGCAGTTATTGCTTTGATATTAACATTTGTAATACCTACATTCAGTAAAATGTATGCAGATAGCGGTATGCAATTACCTCTATTAACACGCATTGTAATTGGCGTAAGTAATTTCTTAAGAGACTATATTATTGTAATTCTTCTAATTCTTGCAATAATTATTGGAGCTTTTGTTATTGCGAAAAAGAAAAGTATAAAATTTAGAACATATGTAGACTCACTTATGCTTAAATTACCTTTACTTGGTACACTCATTTTAAAGACATCTATTGCCAGATTTTCTTCTATTTTATCAATGCTTACTTCAGGTGGCGTAAGCATCCTTGAAGCTATAGATATAGGCGCAAAAACTTCGGGCAATCTTGTTATAGAAAATACCTTAACGAAGGTCAAAGAAGCAGTAAAAGAAGGATCAAATTTGTCTGAGCCTATAGCAAAAGCCGGGATTTTTCCGGATATGGTATCACAGATGATTTCTGTTGGCGAAGAAACGGGAAAATTAGAAGATATGCTTGTTAAAGTATCACAATACTACGAAGAAGAAGTGGACAATAGTGTAAAAAATCTGACAACAATGTTAGAACCCATAATTATAGTAGTATTGGGAGTCATAGTAGGAACTCTTGTTATAGCAATGTATCTACCTATCTTCAAGATTGGTCAAGCTATCAAGGGTGGATAGAGATTGTACTTAAATAGCGCTCTGCGCTATCGCAAACCATAAACACGATATTTTTATCTTTATACTCACTTTTATTTGCAAGTTTGTAAGCAACTGCAAAATTTGCTCCGCTTGATATGCCAGCCAAAATACCTTCTTTTTTAGATAAGTAAATAGCGTATTCTATTGCTTCTTCATCTTTTACTAACTCAATTTTATCAATTAAACTTAAGTCTAGATTTTTCGGTACAAATCCAGCGCCTATGCCTTGTATTGCATGAGGCTTAGGTTTAAAATCAATATTTTTTAAAAATGAGCTTATAGCTGGGCTATTTTCTGGCTCAACTGCCACGCAAATGCAGTCTTTTTTTGTTTTTTTCAAAAACCTTGAAACGCCAGTTATTGTACCGCCTGTTCCAACACCGCTTACAAAAACATCAACTTTGCCATCTAAAGCATCGAAAATTTCAGGACCTGTAGTAAGTTCATGTGCTTTTGGGTTTGAAGGATTATTAAACTGATCCGGCATAAAAAATTTATTTGAAGTTTTCAAAATCTCATTTGCTTTTTCAATTGAGCCTTTCATACCTAAATTAGCTCTTGTTAAAATCACATTTGCTCCAAATAATTCCATTAACTTAATGCGTTCTTTACTCATTGATTCAGGCATTACTATATTTACATTAAAACCAAATACTTTACCTAAAAAAGATAAAGCAATGCCAGTATTTCCACTTGTAGGCTCAATAATTTCCATTCCTGGTTTTAGTTTGCCATTATCTATGGCGTCTTTAATCATAAAATATGCAGCCCTATCTTTAACCGAAAATGTAGCATTTTTTGTTTCTAATTTTGCAAAAAGCCTTGCATTGGTTTTTAAACCAAGCTCCACTAAAGGTGTTTTGCCAATTGTATCAATAATGCGCATTTTACCTCCAACAAGGCTTACGCCTATTTAAAAAACTTAGCCTGCGTCATTCTCAAACGCTAGCAAAAAATCTCCCACACGCAGGAATTGGTAAAGAAACTAGATCCTTCGTTTACGCTTTAGGATGACACCCTCTCTCGTCATTCTGAGGGCAACGCCCGAAGAATCTCCCCACTTTATAATGGTACAAAGTAGATCTTCGTTTACACTCAGGATGACTAACTTCGCTTACACAAGCAAATTTTATAATTTATTGCGCTATGTGTCAAAATTTAAAAAACACTTTACAAGAAAGTATTTTTGAGATATTATAAAAATATGGAGCTAAGCCAGATAATTAAGTTTGACAAAGATGGGCTTGTGCCTGTTATCACTCAAGATTTTTACAATAAAGATGTTTTAATGTTTGCATATGCAAATAAAGAAGCACTGCAAAAAACCATCCAGACAGGTTATGCCCACTACTTTTCAAGAAGCAGAAAAAAATTATGGAAAAAAGGCGAAGAAAGCGGCAATGTACAAAAAATAAAACAAATCTTATTTGACTGCGACGAGGATTGTATACTTTACAAAGTTGAACAGGTGGGTTGTGCGTGCCATACATTTCACAGAAGTTGTTTTTATAGAGAATATTTTAGGGATCAGATAATAGAAATCCAACCACAGCTTGATAAAAATTTTAAAGAAACTATTTATAATGTTGAAAATGTCATTCTAGGCGATAGCGAAGAATCTCCCATGAAAGTAGATCCTTCACATGCGTCCAAGGTAACCATTCTTGACGAACTTTACAAAACCATACTTCAAAGAAAAAAAGATATGCCTCAAAACTCTTATACTGCTAAATTATTTTCAGATGGCCTGGAAAAAATTGCAAAAAAATTAAACGAAGAAACACTGGAGTTTCTTTTTGCACTAAAAGAAAACGACAAATCACATATAATTTACGAAGCAAGCGATTGTTTGTATCATTTGTTAGTTGCACTAGCATACAAAGAAATACCTTTTGATGCAATTTTGGAAGAATTAAAGCGTAGAAGAAACTTTTCTGGTGAATTTGAAAAAAAGACAAGATGAATATAGCAATTATTTTAGATGAGCCGTGGAATAGCTCTTTAACTTTCCTTGGCAACTCGTTTTTGGAAACCTTAGAAAAATCTCATCAAGTCTCTTTAATATGCCAGAAAGATAGTTACATAGATAAATATTATTCTAAGGATAATGAAAGAAAAATCCAAAATAGATCATTTAATAACGCTTCAATAACCAAATACCATATAAACAATTTACGCACCAAAAATCCCATAGTTTTTTTTAAAAATCTAAATCAAATAAGAATGCATCTAAATGCCATAAAACCAGATATTGTACTTACAATTAGAGGAGATGCAACTTTTCAGGCATGTTTATTAAAAAATCACTTTAATTTTAAGCTCATTAGAATTTTTGGTGAAAATAGAAAACCATCTCTAAACAGGCATTGCATAGATTATGTTTTCTTAAGCACCAAAAGATATGAAAATATAGTTAAAATTCCCCATAGCATAATTAATGGCGTTGTCGATATAAAAAAATTTACATTTAAAAAAGAAGGAGCTCTAAGGATTAGAAAAGAATTTGGCATAGACAATTCAGATTTTGTTTTTGGGTTTATTGGTAGAACCTCGAAGGTAAAAGGCATATCTATGCTTTGCCAAGCATTTGCAAAACTTGAGTTTAACGCAAAACTATTTATGCTTGTATATGAAACAGAAATAAAAATTAGCGAAATCTTGGAAAAAATAAAACAGCTAAACATAGAAAACCGTGTAATTATAGAAAGCAAACTCAGGGATGATGTAGAAGATATAATTAGCGCATTTGATGTAGGTGTTGTAAGTTCAATTGATTCAGAGGCTATTGCAAGGACAACGCTGGAATTTCTTGCGTGCTCTAAGCCTTGTGTGGTAACAAATGTAGGTTGTTTAAACGAAGTGGTTGACGACTCATGTGGAATCATTTGCAAACCAAATGTTTCAAGCCTGCAAAAAGCATTAACTTGTATACATGATAAAGATTTAAGCCTGATGGGAACATTTGCTTTAAAAAAAGCACAAAAGTATTCAATTGAAAGCTTGAGCAATCTGATAAATGATACGTTCAGTAATATATTTAAAAAATGATTAGTTTTTTAGGAGGCTATATGGATGTTTTTGAACAATCAGATAAATATACAGCAAATACTTACAAAAGAGCTAAGGTTTGTTTTGATCATGGAAAAGGAATGTACTTATACGATAATAATGGAAACGCTTATTTAGACTTTTTAGCAGGCATTGCTGTAAATATTCTCGGGCACTCACATGATATTGTAGTAAATGCAATTTGCGAACAAGCAAAAAAACTCATACATGTATCAAACCTATATTACATAAAAGAACAGGCCGAAGCCGCACAGTTACTCGTTGAACATTCATGTGCAGATAAGGTATTTTTTTGCAACTCAGGTGCAGAAGCAAACGAAGCGGCCATTAAACTTGCCCGTTTGTATTCAAAATTCAGAAAAACAATACTGACATTTGAACATTCCTTTCATGGAAGAACAATTACAACACTCGCAGCAACTGGTCAAAAAAAATATCAGGAAGGTTTTGAGCCTATAACGCAAGGCTTTGTGTATGCAAAATTTAACGATATAGATGATTTTTATGCTAAAGTCAATCCAGATACATGCGCTGTAATGATAGAATTCATACAAGGAGAAGGTGGCATAAATCAGGTAGATAAGGATTTTGTCAAAGAAATAATCAATTACTGCAAAAAAAATGACATATTGCTTATAGACGATGAAATTCAAACCGGGATGGGCAGGACTTCAAAGTTTTTTGCTTATGAGATATATGATTGTAAACCAGATATTATTACATTGGCAAAAGGATTGGCAGCTGGCGTACCAATTGGTGCTATGCTTGCAAAAGATTATGTGGCAAGCGCTTTTATGCCTGGTTCGCATGGTTCTACATTTGGAGGTAATCCACTTGCCACAAAAGTTTCAAGCGAAGTTATAAATTTTATATTTAACAACAATATTTTATCTCATGTAAAAGAAACAGGCGAGTATTTTATAAACCAGCTTTTGCACTTAAAAGAAAAAAAAGCCTCAATAAAATCTGTAAAAGGCATAGGTTTAATTGTTGGCATATCCATTGACAAACCATGCGAAGAAATAGTTGAAAAAGCTTTGGAAAACAAAATTTTAATTGGCAAAGCTGGCAATGACACATTGAGGTTTGAGCCACCTTTGATTGTTGAAAAAGAGCACATAGATAGACTCATTGAGTTTTTAGATTCTGCATTATGAAGTTTGAAGATGATATACAAAAAATTGCAGATATAATAGCTACAGTGTTTGGGATTGGCTATACCGCGTATGCACCAGGCACTATGGGCTCTTTATTTGGCATTTTAATATATATGTTTTTAAAAGAAACTTCGTTTAGTATTTATGCATTAACAGTATCATGTTTATTTGTAATTGGTACAATTGCCAGCGAAATTGTAGAAAGTGCCTATAATATAAAAGATCCATCATTCATAATTATCGATGAAGTAGTAGGTATGCTTGTTACACTTATGTTTGTAGGTTATTCTTTTTGGGCTGTGTGGCTTGGATTTTTATTTTTTAGAATTATTGATATATCAAAAGTGCCCCCACTGAATTTTTTAGAACGCATAAGCGGAGGGCTTGGGATAATGCTTGATGATTTAGTGGGCGGATTTATGGCTGGCATTTTGCTATATATTATATTTAGATGAGTTATTCTGTAGTATTTTTAGATATACCCTATTCCCACAACTATTACTTAAGCCGCATAAGAAACATTGGTGAAACTTCCTCTATAACTTTATCTTGTGCAAGCGATTTTAATGACATGCGCAGGTCAATAGAGTTTGCATTCCAAAATTCAGATGGCTTATTCATTGTTTATTCAAAAAATTTATGGCATAAACTACAAAAAATTATGCTTGTTAGTTTTGAGCGTCCAAGCGTATTTAAAGAAGAAGCCTACATTGTAGCTTCTGGTTTCAAAAAATTATCAGATGGCATATTTTCAGATATTGTTTACGGAAAGCCTGTTGTTTTTGTACCTCAAGAGTTAGATGACAGTTTTGATTTTTCTGAACTAAAAAAACTATTCAATATTAAAAGTCAGGTAATAGGCGTTTTTGAAGGAAATATAAACACACAAAACACAGTTTTTTCCGATGAAGTTTTAAGCTATATAAAACTTGAAAACACCAATATGTTTGACTCAAAAATTAAAAAATCAAAAATATTTACATATAGTGCCCAGGATTGCAATCAAGCATTAATCGAAGTACTGGAAAAAACTTTAACAAAATTATCCATTGCTGATTTGTCAACAAATGGTTGTTTTACAAGCAAATTAATGTCACAAGAAAAAAGCAAAAATTATATTGCACTTTGTATTGACAATTGCCCTATAGAGTCTTTATCTTACTTTTTTGGTATAGATCAAAAATATATAGAAAAATATGGCTACTTTAGTCAATCAATCGCAAAAGAGATTTCAAACGCTTTGTTGCAATTTGGCAATTCAGATTGTTCTATTACAATTTTGAATGATAATCAATATAATAGGTTTTTATTTTTTGTATTGTATAAAGATGAAACTTTTGATATGCTAATTAGGGAATTTGATGGTACGTACAATATTATAAGGCAAAAAGTAACTAATTTTGCCATACTTTTTTTAAGAGAATTTATTCTGTCAAAAAGTTTATGAGAGCTTTTGTTGCAATAGAGTTACCACAAAATATTAAAGACAAATTAAATCTTTTAATAGAGCGCTTGCCAAAATCAAGCGGTATAAAATTTACAAAAATAGAAAACTTGCATATTACGGTTAAGTTTTTGGGAGAATTATTAGAAAGTAACATAGAACCAATTACAAAATTTTTAGAAAATATTGCTTTAAAATACAAAAAATTTGATATAAGACTTGATAAAAGCGGCATTTTTAAAAGCCTTAAAGATCCTAGAATCTTTTGGGTGGGCCAAGATAACAATATTGACTTCTTAAACATTGCTTCAAGTCTTGACGCCCTATTTACAAAAGAAAACCATGTTTGCCATATTACACTTGCAAGGCTAAAAGCTACGCAAATTTCTGAAGTAAGAGGGCTTATTGAAATTGCGAATAATTTTTTAAGCCAAAATACTTTGAACTTTAGCGTGGAAGAATTTTGCCTTTTTGAGAGTATATTAAAATCTCCAGCACCTGTTTATAAACAATTAAAAAA